>CAYSSW010000008.1:0-57597 GCA_964434005.1 uncultured Methanospirillum sp. | reverse complement strand
ATAGAAAGATGTCCTTCATGCATGAGAAACAGAAGAGAAATGTAAACATCAGGCATCGGCACCTTAAGCCGACTCACAAGTCCGGACAGGGTAACCATTGTTTCACCCTTAAATTCAGCCATACATTCTTCCAAAATCAGATCAAATGAATTATTATAACTCTCTTCATGTGCAATAGCAACAATATCCTCTGCAAAAATGACATCATCGCGCATCCATGAATCACGCTGTCTACGTCTATCTTCCTTCTCCGCATTCCTGAAAAGAGAGATCAGATCATAAAGTGTGATCGGCTGTTTACGCATACTCTTTCGACTTAGCCTTCTCTCAATCTCATGCTCAAGAAATGCTATCGGGTTACCATTCTTAAAATCCGTAGAAAGATCTTCATCATTGGTCTCCGACAAAGAATCCTCTTCTTCCTCATCCTCAAGAAGAAGATCAGCCTTTATTCGAAGAAGAGTAGATGCAAAAAGAAAAGTCCGGCCAAGCACCCGAAGATTAAGCATCTTCGCATTTTCAAGTTCTTCAAAAAAACGATCAGTAACCTGAATAATATCAATATTCCACGGATCAATATCTCCTCTTTGTGCCATCTGCACAAGAATTTCGATTGGATCCTCAATCATCAACACTAACCCCGGTAACAAGTGTAGACTTATCAGGCCGGATAGTTACACCCACAATATGATCAGCAACCTCTATCATAGGCTTACGAAGTGAAATGCTGATAAACTGAGAGGACATTGAAAGAGATTTAATCATATCTGCAATCCTCTCAACATTTGCACCGTCAAGATTCATATCCACTTCATCAAAAGCATAAAATGGGGCTGGAATATAACTTTGAAGAGAAAAGATAAAGGCAAGCGTAGTCAGTGACTTTTCCCCACCTGAAAGTGCAGCAAGATGATGGACATTTTTATCACGCGGCTGAACTGTAAATGAAAGTCCCCCTGAAAAAGGATCATCATAATTTTCAAGACAGAGTTCACCGGTTCCCATCGTCAGTTTTGCAAAAATTTCACTAAAATTCTTATCTATTGAATTATATGCCTCCATGAAAGCCTCCAACTTCTTTCTTGAAAACATCTCAATTCTCTCACTAATTTCCTTAAGCTCCCTCTGGAGGACCTCAAGCTTTCCCTGTCTTGCATTTGCCTGGACCTCAACCTGTTCATAATCTTCAATAGCCCGCATATTCACGGCTCCAAGACTCTCAACAGCAGTTGCAATCCCTTTCAATCGGTTATCAATCTCTTCAACCGAAAGATCTGTTGTCTCATTGCAGGCTTCCTGCTTAAGCATTTCAATCTCACCGGACAGAAGACTAATCTTCTCCTCGAGTGTCTCTATTCGAAGAATTATACGGTCTTTTTTACCCATCAGTTCCCGAACATTCAGATCAAGCGATTCTTCCTTTTCAGACTGCCTGCTCCTCTCTTCCTGAAGATCAGAAATCTCCTCGGTCATCTTTTCAACCTCGGCTGAAACATCCGCAATTTCCTGCTTCTTTGCTGTTATTCCATCATTCATCCTGACAATCTCTTCAGAAAGCCTTTCATTAAAACCGTTGATTCTCCCCATATCTTCCTGATATTGTTCAATCTGTTTTTGGATGAAAGCACGTTCACGCTGCGACTCAAAAATGTCAGTCTCCTTATTCTTCAGCCTTCTTTCACTTTCCTCAACCTGAAGCACAATTCTATCCATTGAATCAAAGAGTTCAGGAATCCCAGTTCCATCAATCCTGGTGGATATTTCATCAATCCTGCCAACACACGCAGAGATATCCTTATTGAGGTCAGAAATCTTATTCTCAATTAAAGCAAGATCATTACTTGTCGGGGTGCCATCCTTTCCAGCATTTATCTGATCCTTGACAGAATTATACTCACTTTCCTGGAGCAAAAGAGCCTCGGCAATAGAATCCTGCAACGTTCTTAACCTGACTATCTCGTTATCAATCAGGCCTCTATCCTTTGATATGCTCTCTCTTGATTCTGACAAAGTTGTAAGTGCATCAGAGATACTTCTCTCTTCGGCCATAAGGCCTGAAAGTCTTACCGACAAAACCTTCAATTCATCCTCTGAATTCTGTCCAAATCCGGAAATTCCCTGGCGATTAGAACCTCCGGTCATACTTCCACTCTTTTCAACAAGAGAACCATCAAGAGTGACCATCCGAATCTCACCAATTCGCCGTCTTGCAGACGCAAGCGTATCAACTACTATTGTAGATCCAAACACAATCCGAAAGGCGGAATCATACTCAGGATCATAAGAAAGAAGTTCTCTGGCAAACCCAATTACATCATCACCCCTTGGAAGAGTCGGCAATGGCTTTGGTTTTAATTTATTTAATGGGAGAAATGTAACCCGCCCCAATTTATGCTCTTTTAGATAATCGATAGCATCCGACGCTACCTTATCATCTTCTACTACAACAAATGAAAGTCTCCCACCAGCGGCAACATTCAAGGCAGTAGCATATTCAGGACTACATTTAGCAAGATCTGCAATTGTTCCGTACACCCCTTCCATTGAAAGCACAGCCTCAATTGCCCGGCTATATTTTCCCTGTGCCTGTTGTTGAGCCTCTTTTCTGATAATATCCTGCCTCAGATCCCTAATCTGCTTTTGAAGAATTTCCAACGCTTCACGCTTTGAATAAAGATCGATATCAACACTGTTGATATTTCTGTCAAACTCTGTTTTTTGATAAGTAATAGTTTCAAGTGCCTTGATGGTCTCCTCTGATTTCTGCTTTTTTGCTAATATTTCAGAATTAAGCGTGAACATCAGCGAAGATAACCTGCTCTCTTCTGCACTCCTTATCCGTGATCGTTCAATATGCATATCCTGCTCACGTATAAGATCCCCTCGTTTGTCTTTAAAATCCGAAACTTTCTCACGAAGCAGGCGAAGATTATCTTCATCTTCCTGAAGAAGGCGTCCCTTTTCATCAATCTCTTTTTTTATTCTATCGCGCTCTTTGGTTACGGTTGCAACCGTCATAGAAAGACCGGTTCTGTCCACCATCAAATTTCGGATATATGTATCTTTTTCAGAAAGTCTCTCTTCCTGCTTTTTGGATGATGCAAATACCTGAGATAAATGAACATTATTATCATCTTTTTCTTTATTTGTATTCTCAATGGAACGTTCAAATCCATCAATTGCGGCCTTTGCTTCAGCAATTTTAGAAACAAGGGTCATATATTCACTGCCAGTCCTTGAGGAAATCTCCTTGTCAATTCTTGTTATATCTTCCTTTACAAAATCACGCTCATGAACAGCCCAGGAAATGTCATCGTCTAATTTTTTGACTTCAGAATTATCCTTTTCAGTGCCTTCTTTTAATGCATTTATCTCACTGGTCTTTGACACAATAAGCGCAGCAGAACGAAAAATTGTTAGTTTCTTTGATTCATCCAAAAGTTCGCGATATTTGAGAGCCTGTGAACGTTCTTTTTCAAGTTTCTGAAGACGGGCTGATAATTCATCAAGATAAATGGTTTCAGTCTGAATTCTTTCTCTAACCGTTCCAAGTTCCTCATATGAAAGAGCCTTTTTAGTATCAAATTCAGCGACTCCGGCAATTTCATCGATTATCCGCCGACGCTCAAAATCACTCATCTCAATAATTCTGTTGATATCCCCCTGCATTACCACATTATAACCATGAGGAACAATGCCCCTGCCGGCAAGAAAATCCAAAAGTTCTCCCTGCTTGCACGGTTTTCCATTTAGATAAAGATAAGTATAATAATTAGAAGTTCCTTGCTTTATCCGGCGTTTTATTATGGTTCCATCGGAAAAAGTAAGAGAAGCCTCTGCGTAATTTCTACCAGAATTTAAATTTATCAGATCAGGCAGACGTTCTGCGCGAAGAATACGCGAACCTGATAATGTCAGAATGAAAAGAATACAATCAATAATATTACTTTTACCACTACCATTAGGACCAGAAATTACAGTAAATCCAGAATCAAAAGAGATTGAAGTCTTCCTGTTGAAAGACTTGAAGTTATCTATATCAAGTTGTTTTATGTACAAACCCTGACACCGGTGGTAGTATTAATTCATCGATTGTTCATCGATAATTTATCTATTTTTCTTCCTCGGCGACTATTACATCATTCTGTCGTCGTGAATTTCTTGCTTTTGCGCGTGCGTCAAGACCTGATGCAACAATAATAGCTTCTCCTGATTCTCGTTCTGGTTTTAGAGTTCCATCTGGCTGCATCTTTAGAGTAATCCTCTCTTTGACCTCATGAACAGGTTCAGTCTTATCTTCCGGCTTTATGGCATCATTGGAATTCAAACTCTCACGTGCAATAGAAGGTGCAACAGAGGACGCTACAGCCTTTATAATCGGAGCTGGTCTCTGATCCATCTTCAATTTCATCACAACGGCTTTCATATCAAGCATCTCTTCAGTCAGACCTTTGATAAGTGCCTCTAATTCAGCAATCCGCCTTTCTATCTGAATCAGCCTTTCTTCTACTGATTCACCTGATAATAAATCATTGTTCATAAACAAATCCCCCGCGCAGGGCCCGATATCTCTGTATCATTCTTTCTTTGCGAGATAGATAAATATTTTCATAATTTTATGAAAAGTTGCAAAAATAAATCAAAACCAGACTCATGATTGAAAGAATGATAATCATAGATACAATGAGTTCACATAACACTATTACTTTTTAGAATTAACTTGTAATCATGTCTTATCTTGAAAAGATTGATCCTGAAATTGCATCAATCATTAAGAATGAAGAAAAACGACAGATAGAAGGGCTTGAACTGATTGCATCTGAAAATGTTGTAAGTCATGGTGTCCTTGAGGCAGCAGGGTCAATAATGACAAACAAATATGCCGAAGGATATCCTGGAAAAAGATATTATGGCGGCTGCGAATTCCACGACATGGCTGAAAACCTTGCCCGGGACAGGCTGTGTAAACTTTTTGGTGCAAAACATGCAAATGTTCAGCCACATTCAGGATCACAGGCAAATATGGCGGTTTATTTTACCTCCATCAAGCCAAAAGATAAGATTCTTTTCATGGACCTGTCCCAGGGTGGGCACCTGTCACATGGATCACCTGTAAACTTTTCAGGTATCATTTATGAATCACATCCATATGGTGTTGACAAATCAACTGGTATAATGGATATGGGAGTTATTGCCGAGCAGGCAAGAAAGATAAAACCACAGATGATAGTATGTGGAGCAAGTGCTTATCCAAGAAAAATCGATTTTAAGGCTTTTGCAGAAATTGCTGAAGAAGTTGGTTCATACTGTCTTGCTGATATAGCACATATTGCAGGACTTGTTGCAGCTGGTATTCACCCAACACCTGTAAACCACACAACCTTCACAACATCAACCACTCATAAGACCCTTCGTGGTCCTCGTGGAGGATTTATTTTAACTGATGATGAATGGGCTCCAAAGATTGACAAGACAGTCTTCCCCGGAATGCAAGGCGGTCCTCTTATGCATATCATCTCTGCAAAAGCAGTCTGTTTCAAAGAAGCATCTACAGAGAACTTCAAAAATTATGCAAAACAGATTGTAAAGAACTCACAGGCTCTGGCAGAAACCCTGCTTGACAACAATATTACTCTTGTATCAGGCGGAACCGATAACCACTTATGTCTGCTTGACCTCACAAACTACGGCCTTACCGGACTTGAAGCAGAAACGGCGCTTGGAAAAGCAGCAATTACAGTTAATAAGAACACTATTCCAAACGAAACAAAGAGTCCGTTTGTCACAAGTGGTCTTCGTATTGGAACTCCAGCAGTTACAAGTCGCGGAATGAAAGAAGATGATATGCGTAAGATTGGTGACTGGATTGCAAGAGTCATTAAAAATATCAATAATGACACTGTGATTAACACAGTAAAAGATGAAGTAGTTGAATTTGCTTCAAAATATCCATTATACCCGGATCTTGTATGATATTAAACGGCAAGGAACTCTCTGAGGAGAGGCTTACTCTCCTTAAAGAAGAGATCTCAAAGAGTGGCATTGTGCCTCATCTTGCAACAGTACTTGTAGGAACAGATCCTGCAAGTCAACTATATGTCAGAATGAAACACAAAGCCTGTGAAAAGGTAGGAATCATCTCTGTCAATGTCTCTCTTCCTGAAAGTATTTCAACAAAAGAATTACTTGATGAACTTGACAAATTAAACAATAATCCAGAGATAGATGGAATTCTTGTCCAGCTTCCTCTTCCAAAACAGGTTGATACTCATGCAGTAATTGCTGCAATTGATCCATTAAAAGATGCAGATGGATTCCATCCATCCAATATGGGCCTTCTTGCTGGTGGAATGCCTGGAATCAGGCCATGTACTCCAAAAGGAATAATGACTATCCTTGAGAAGTATAATATTTCCCTTGCAGGTAAACGTGCAGTAGTTATTGGAAGATCTGTTGATGTTGGAAGGCCTGTTGCATTACTACTCCTTAATGCAGATGCAACGGTTACAATCTGCCACAGTAAAACCGTCGATCTTGCATCTATTACAAAACAAGCCGATATTATCGTTGCAGCCGCTGGAAAAGCACACATGGTTACGGCTGATATGGTCAAACAAGGAGCTGTTGTAATTGATGTTGGAACAAACAGAGTAGATGGCAAACTCCTTGGTGATGTTGACTTTGATAATGTCAGTAAGGTTGCATCAGCTTTAACGCCAGTTCCAGGTGGTGTCGGGCCAATGACTATCGCAACACTCATGGAAAACACCTTTTCCATTGCAAAATGCAGATGCAAACCTGTAGAATAAATAATTTTAATGTAGGGCAGGGGCGTCCTTTGATTATGGGGATCATAAATATCAGCCCTGAATCTTTTTTTCCGGAATCATATGTAAAACCGTTGGCAGTCCGTGAGATTGCTCTGAAAATGATTGATAGTGGCGCAGATCTAATAGATATAGGAGCCCGGAGTACTGCAATCGGAAGTAAAAAAATTTCACTCCTCGAAGAAAAAAACCGGGTTATTTCTGCTCTTAAAGAGATTGAAGATCTGAACCTGACAATTACTCTTGATACGATGTATCCTGAAGTTTTATCTGAGGCCCTTACATATGGAGTTGATGCCCTTAATGATATATCCGGACTTGTCAATCCTGATATGGCAAAAATAGTTACAAAAGAAGAGATCCCTGCTGTCCTGATGGCAACACGAAAAACTCCCGGAGACTGTCTTAACTTTTCAGATACAAGGCAGGCTCTTGATATGGTTGTAAAGCGTTGCGCTGATAATAATATTGATGAATATGTGCTTGATCCAGGAATCGGCAGGTGGCTGCCTGAAAGGACTTTTGAAGCTGATTTTGAGGTATGTCGGCGATTTCATGAACTTTTGGATTATGACCGGCCATTAATTGCTGCGGTTTCACGAAAGAGTTTCATTGGAGATGCTGTACACCGGAATGTGGAAGACAGACTTGCCGGAACCCTTGCAGCAACTTCTGCCCTGATATTGAGCGGTGCTTCTCTTATCAGAACACATGACATTGTAGAAACTCTTGATCTTGTGAATGTTCTGATGCAGATAAAATCTTAACACCAATGCAATTTACATTGGATAAGAACCATCTTAAATAATGAACTCCGGTTATTCTGTCTATGGCCTTTCTACAGGCATCATTAAGCGCGGAGAGAATATTACTGAAAAAATACTTGCAGCTCTCCCTTCAAATATAAAAATTGAAGATGGTGACATTCTTACTATTGCTGAATCTGCTTTAGCCACATCTGAAAACAATATTGTAAAACTCTCAACTGTTACTCCCGGAAGTAAAGCCATCAGATATGCGCAAAAATACCATATGGATAGTGCTGTTGCAGAGATTGTCCTTAAGGAATCACAAGAGATAATCGGAGGAATTCCCGGTTTCTTATTATGTATCAGAAACGGGCTTCTCCTTCCAAATGCAGGAGTGGATGGTTCAAACGCACCTGATGGATATGTGACTCTTCTTCCAAAAGATCCCGATAACTCTGCAAAAACAATAAGACAGACCATCTTTGAAAGAACAGGATGCCGAATTGGAGTTATCATTATTGACAGTAGGACACATCCAATGCGTTTTGGTTGTACTGCAATTGCTATTGGATGCTGTGGGTTTAGCGCTGTAGTTGATGAACGGGGAAAAAAGGATCTCTTTGGAAAGGAACTAAAAGTTACAAGAAGGGCAGTCGCAGACAGTATTGCTTCAGCCGCAGAACTTGTTATGGGTGAATCCAATGAAGGAATCCCCGCAGTTCTCTTAAAAAATATTGGTATCTCAATGAATGAAAAGATTGGAATAGAACAGATTTCTGCTGATGAATGTCTGTATATGGGAAGCCTTCGCTCACACTTAAAAAACACAGAAAAAGGATGATAATTCTTTTTTTTATAGACTAAAAGGCATATCCCATTTATGCCCACACTTATTACACCGACATTTTGCTACCATTTCCCCAGTAGCAGTTGTAACTAAATCATCAAAATCGGTATCTTTCGTCTTACACTTGGGACACAACACTTCTCCCATTTCTTCTCAAACTCACCTGTGCCTAAACACTATAGTTTTACCGATATTTTAAACCAGTATTCTATATTCATCAAGGTTATAAAATTACTTAATTATATATATATCTGTCAGTTTCATCGTTTTCGAAGATGATGAAGAATTAATCACTACTACCGGATAAGTAATAGGATAAGCTTCTTCCCCGATTGAGCCACATATCATTTAGAATATAATGAAGTATGGAGGGACCAATAAAATGAAAGAATCTTTTTCATATAGAAGACAATTTATTGTCAGCTGTTTAGTTGTACTTCTTTTCTGCCTGCCGGTCAGTTCAGAGGAGATCTCACTTAATCTGGCAAATGATGACACGATTGTTGGATTAGATCCACAGGAGATGTCAATTGAAAGTTTTTCTACCATAAAACCAGTCTTTACTGATAATAAAATAACCGTGACAGATGACCACGCCCCTGACCGACTTATTGTAAGATATAGAGATGATAATACTGAATCAAAGCAGATGAAAGCTATGACCATGGAGTCGGTTAACAATGAAGCCGGAACAATGGTCGTCGAGGATTTCAGTGATTTGGGAGTTTCAGGAATGCAGATAGTAAAGGTTTCAGAGAATAATTACAAATCTGCATTAAAAACCTATCAAAATGACCCTGATGTCTTATATGTTGAACCGGATTATGTTATTTCCCTCGCTCCAGATGAGAATGAAATGCTTTCAGTAGACGAGATTAATTCTCTTGCAACTGGTAGTGGCTATCCAAATGATCCATACTATGGATATCAGTGGGGACTTGAAAATATAGGACAAAAACCTTTTTATGGAACAAATGATGCCGATATTGATGCATACACGGCATGGTCAAAGACAACCGGCTCATCATCAGTAATTATTGCAATAATTGACACCGGTGTTGATTATACTCATCCAGATCTTAAAAGCAACATCTGGAAAAATTCAGGGGAAACTATTAACGGACGGGATGATGATGGAAACGGATATGTTGATGATATAAGAGGCTGGAATTTTGTCTCAAAAAACAATGACCCAATGGATGATTATGGACATGGAACACACTGTGCCGGAATCATGGCTGCGGTCGGAAATAATGGAATAGGCATTGCAGGAGTCACATGGAACTGTAAAATAATGCCCTTAAAATTCCTGAATTCCAATGGAAAAGGGTACATTTCGGATGCTGTTTCAGCAGTGCTTTATGCAAACAAGATGGGTGCAAGTGTCATCAGTAATTCGTGGGGAGGAAGTAGTTACTCACAGTCACTTCACGATGCCCTTGCTGCATCTAATGCAGTCATAGTGTGTTCTGCAGGAAATAGTGGATCAGATAATGATAGAACTCCTGAATATCCGGCTTCATATGACTGCCAAAATATTATTTCTGTAGCATCAACAACTGCAAAAGATAAACTTTCATCTTTCTCAAATTACGGAAGCAGTTCGGTTGACCTTGGAGCGCCAGGTTCTACTATCTACAGCACTTATACTAACGGCGGATACCAGTATCTTAGTGGCACTTCGATGGCAGTCCCGGCAGTTTCTGGCGTTGCCGCTCTCATCAAATCTGTAAATCCGTCATATTCAGCTTATAAGATAAGATCACAGCTGCTTTCAACGGTTGACTATATCTCATCACTCAAAGGTAAGACAGTTACAAGTGGGAGACTTAATGCTGCAAAGGCTGTAGGATCTTCGGTAAATACGGTTACACCAACACCTACAAAAACTATTAGTCCAATCAGAACACTGACTCCATACCCAACCAGGACAGTTAAACCAACCGTAGAACCAACCTCAAAACCTACCGTTAACCCAACACCGACTTCAGGCCCTATCTCTGCCTCATTTTATGCCCAGATAACAAAGGGAAGAATACCTCTGACAGTCCAGTTCTATGATACTACAACCGGAAATGTAAATGAAAGAGTCTGGTACTTTGGTGATGGAGGAATGTCATATGACAAAAACCCACTCCATGTCTATACAAAGAAAGGATACTTCTCAGTCAGGCTTATCGCAATTGGGGGTGGAAAGATGAGTACTTCATATAAGCCACAGTATATTATGGCGTATAAATAAAACCAATTCTTTTTTGAATAAATAGAAACTTACTTTTTTTTATCACTCTCAAATTTCAAATAATTATCAGATAATTCGATAAAAACATTTCAAAGAATAGAATTAAAAAAACGAGTGCGCCGACCGGGACTCGAACCCGGGTTTAGGCGTTGGCAACGCCTAGTGATAACCACTACACTATCGACGCATTTCTTAAGTTCTTCCCACTTAAGTGCTCTACATTGTTGAGCTTTGATCTATATAAATCAATCGATGAACCTGCGAAACGTGTTACTTTTATTCGTAAAGATTGGACAGATTTATAATTTTTAGAAACAAAAATAATACAATGAATTCTCTGATGATGGACTTTACCGGCAGACAGGTTATCATCTTTGGCGGAGGTAAAGTTGGCACCAGAAAAGCCAGGTACTTTGCAGATGAAGCTGATATAACCATATACAGCCGTTCTTTTCTTCAGGAACTGAACACACTTCCGGTGAAATGTATCAGCAAAACTTTTGCTGATGACGCTCCTGATGCTCTTGAACTGATAAAAGATGCCTTTCTTGTAATAACTGCTACATCATCTACCGCGCTTAACAATACCATCACAGACCTTGCCTGTGCCCACAATATCCTTTGTAACAATGCATCAGGAATTGAAGGGTCTGTAAAACTCCCCGCAAAAATTTCAGGAGATAATTATCTGATCTGTGTATCAACCTGCGGCGACAGTCCGGCTATCTCTCGCATGATACGTCGCCATATAGAAAAAACATGGCCATCATTGGACATCATGATCCCACTTATAAAAAAATTTAAAATAACGCTTAAAGACAAGATCAAAGATCAGACAGAACGAGAGAAGAGGATAAATGCAGTCCTTGATGATGATCAGATATGGGATACTTTGAACATTTCAGTTGAATCCGCAAAAAAAATGATGGAAGAAAGATACCTTTGACAGACCTTCTTGTTCCTTTAACAATAACCTCAATCTCCCACCGGACTGCATCAATTCCGGAGATGGAAAACTTTAGATTTAAAGATGAAGAAGAATTTCTGAAAGATGCAGGAGAAATCTTTGAAGGGATTGTTCTGCTTCAGACCTGTAACAGGATTGAGGTAATCGCCGAGGGGGATCCTCAAAAAATTGATGAATATCTGGCATCAACCGGGAGAAAAGATTACAAAATAATATCAGACACTGATGCACTTTATCATTTACTTGAGCTTGCAAGTGGAATTGACTCAATGGTAATTGGTGAGGATCAGATATTAGGACAACTCCGAAAAGCATTAACACTCTCTGAAAATCTTAACGTTGCAGGCAGGTATCTTCCTCTTTGCATAAATAAAGCAATTCACACAGGATCAGAGGCTAGACGAATTAGTGGAATTAACCGGGGAGCAATATCTATTGGTTCAGCTGCTGTCATGCTTGCAGAGGAACAACTTGGAACGCTTGATGGCCGGCGAATTCTTGTCGTCGGTTCAGGTGAGATGGGGCTTTTGGTTACGCAGGCATTAAGAGAACGAGACCTTTCTGCAATATATGTTGCAAACCGGACATTTGATCGGGCAAAACATCTTGCAGAACAGATTCATGGAACGGCGGTTCACATGAATGACCTCTATCATTACATCGCATTATCTGACGTTGTCATCTGTTGCACGGCAGCCCCTCATCATGTGATAAAAAATGCCCCATTAAAGGAAGCAATAGATTCAAGGATCTGGCCAATTGAACACCAGACAAAAACACTGATTATCATCGATATTGCACAGCCCCGTGATGTTGAGAGTAATGTCTCTCATGTCGAAGGAGAATGCACAGGCAAGAAAGGAAGCCATAGCGCTTGTAAAAGAATACCTGACAGGTGAACAGTTACAGTTTGTTAAACTCTATAACAGGAAAAGCTCAAGAAACCTGATTGGAGCTCTTCATTCCTGGGGTGAAGAACTCCGAATCAATGAGAGGGACAGAGCACTTGCCAAGATTAATAATTGTAACAATTTCGAAAATGCAGTGAAAAACAGAGAAATCATTGATGATCTTACACGTGTCCTTACCGGAAAACTCCTCTCTGATGTAACAAGACATATTCAAAAGTTTACAGAAGAAGGCGAGATAGATAAGGCCGAAGCACTTGTTGACGCAATCATTAGAAGATAGAGATGAAACCCATGTTTCCAAAAATCAGAATGAGAAGATTAAGACGCAGAAATATCCGTCCACTCCTATGTGAGACTACTATTAGTAAAAATCAACTTATCATGCCTCTTTTTTTTGAGGAGACAGAAAACCCGCAGGCTATAGAATCAATGCCCGGACAGTTCAGATGGCCGGTAAATCAGGCTGGCATTGTGGCAGAGCGCCTTTATAAAATTGGAATCCGGGCTGTTCTTCTCTTTGGAATTCCACAAAGTAAAGACTCACATGCAAGTGGGGCAACTGCAGATGATGGAATTATCCAAAAAGCGATCAGGAAAATAAAAGAGACAATCCCTGAACTTGTAATAATCACTGATGTATGTGCATGTGAATACACAGATCACGGACATTGTGGTTTTATCGGTGAATGCCTTGATGGAACTGACCTATTAAATGATCAGTCTCTTGAACTAATGCAGGAGATTGCTCTCTCGCATGCAAAGGCAGGTGCTGACATTGTTGCTCCATCATCAATGCTTGACGGTGTTTGTGATGCAATTAGAGAAGTGCTTGACAACAATGGTTACAGTGAAGTACTCATCATGGCATACTCATCAAAATTTGCAAGTGCGATGTACGCACCGTTCCGTGATGCTGCAGATTCAGGCTTTACCTTCGGAGACAGGTCTACCTATCAGGCGCCAGTAACTAACAGAAAAGAGGCACATCGTGAATCTGAACTTGATGCAGCCGAAGGTGCTGATATTTTAATGGTAAAACCTGCCGGATGGTTCTGTGATATAATCTCTGATATCTGTGATCTTGGCCTTCCTGTTGCTGCCTACCAGGTATCAGGTGAGTATTCAATGATAAAAGCGGCATCACTCAATGGCTGGCTTGATGAGAAAAAGGCAGTAATGGAGAGTATTACCTGTATAAAGAGAGCAGGAGCAGGCCTCATTATTACATATTTTGCAGAAGATATCTGCCGGTGGGAGCAGGAGTGAAGATGAACTCTGAAATTAGCAAAAAATACTATGAAACCGCCAAACAGATAATTCCAGGTGGGGTATCAAGTCCTGTCAGGGCAATTAAGCCATATCCTTTCTATACCGCCAAGGGAGAGGGAAGTCATATAACAACGGTTGATAACGCCTCATTAATCGACTGTTGTTGTGCATATGGCCCTCTCCTTTTAGGTCATGCCAATCCGATAATCAAAAATGCGATAGCAAAACAGTTAGAAGAGGGGTGGTTATATGGAACTCCGGCATTGCAGGAGATTACCCTCTCAAAGATGATTATCAGGGACCATCCCTCAGTTGACATGGTCAGGTTTGTCTCAAGCGGATCAGAAGCAACGATGGCAGCCATAAGACTTGCAAGAGGTTTTACCGGAAAGTCTGATATTGTAAAGGTTGAAGGTGGTTTTCATGGAGCTCATGACGGAGTGCTGGTCGCTGCAGGCTCTGGCTGCACCACTCTTGGCCAGCCTGATTCCGCAGGTGTGCCGGAAGATTTCGTCTCTCATACAAGACAGGTTGAATATAATAATAACGAAGCACTCTCATCTCTCCTAGAAAAGGATGGAGAAAAGATCGCTGCTTTCATCATTGAACCAGTCTTAGGAAATGTCGGGCCTATTTTACCTGATGACGAATACCTGAAAGAGGTAAGAAAAATTACCGATGAAAATGATGTGTTGCTCATCTTTGATGAAGTAATCACCGGTTACAGACTTGGAATTGGTGGAGCACAGGTTGCATACGACATAAAGCCTGATCTTACAACGTTTGGGAAGATAATTGGTGGAGGCCTTCCAATCGGCGCATTTTGCGGGAGAAGTGATATCATGAAGTGTATCGCACCAGAAGGGCCCGTCTATCAGGCAGGAACATTTTCAGGAAATCCATTAAGTCTTACAGCCGGAATTGCTACATTATCCTATATCTCTGATAATCCTTCTATCTATGACAAATTAAATCAAAAAGTTGCTCTGCTTTCTGATGTCTGCTCAAAAAAACAGGGCTCGTTTGTGAAATTGGGTTCTATGTTCAAGTTTTTCTTCAGAGATAACCCTCCGAAAAATTACAGGGAAGCAAAAGAATCAGATACAGAGAAGTTTAACCAATTCTGGAAAAAAGCCTTAAATCAGGGAGTGTTTTTTCCTCCGTCACAGTTTGAGACAAATTTCCTCTCAACAGTGCATTCAGATACTGATATTGAAAAAATTGCCGAAGTGTACCAAACATGCATATAGATACAATAAAAATAGGAACCCGTGGTTCAAAACTTGCACTTGCTCAGGCAAAAACTGTAGCCCATCTTCTTAAAAAGATGGATATTTCTTCAGTTATTGTTGAGATTTCAACAGCCGGCGATGAGCATACTTCTGTTCCCCTCCATGAAATCGGTGGACAGGGCGTTTTTGTAAAAGCTCTTGATGATGCAATTATTGATGGTAGAATTGATATCGCAGTTCACTCCATGAAAGATATCCCTGCCGAAAGGCCTGATGAGCTTGTAACTGTTGCGATCCTGAAAAGAGACTCTCCGGCAGATTTCATGGTCACAAATATGGAACCAGAGGATATTCGAACTGTTGGGACTTCAAGTACACGGAGAACTGCACAAATCCGCAGGAATTTCCCAGGTGTTACCGTCAAACCATTACGTGGGAATATTGACACAAGGCTTCGAAAGTTAAATGATGGTGAATTTGACGCTATCGTACTTGCAAAGGCAGGACTTGAAAGACTTGGTCTTGACCTTAAAGGGTTTGTTCTTGATCCACACAGATATATTCCTTCAACAAATCAGGGAACAATTGCAGTTGTTGGCCGGGACGATAAAGATCTGATTAATCTAATCTCTCCACTTGATGATAAAAAAACAAGAATTGCAACCAGTTATGAACGTATAGTCATGGAAATTATAGGAGGGGGCTGTTTTACTCCTTTTGGATGTTTTTGTGACGGCGAAGAAATGTTTCTTGAGGTGTTATCACTTGAAGGAGACAGACATGTTTTTTCCACGCAAAAAATCGGTTCAGAGAAAGATCTGATAGAAATTGCCAATTCTTTCAAGATTGATTCTCTATCATTAATAAGTGAAGCAGCAGAGAGGCTTAAATTATGACAGAAAAGACCGGTAAAGTCTATCTTGTAGGTTCAGGACCTGGTTCAATAAACCTTATGACTATCAGGGCACGTGAAGTTCTTTCAATTGCAGATGTTATCCTCTATGATCAACTTCCAGGTAGAGAAATAATAGATTCCCTCCCGGAAACTGCTGAAAAGATAGATGTTGGTAAGTTTGGAGGACATCATATCATGAAACAGAGTGAAACCGAGGCTCTGATGATCGAAAAAGCAAAGGAGGGAAAAAATGTTGTCCGGCTCAAAGGAGGAGATCCTTTTGTATTTGGACGTGGTGGAGAGGAGATGCTTACATGCCGGACGAATAACATCCCTGTTGAGGTAGTGCCGGGCATTACAAGTGCGATTGCTGTACCTGCAACTGTTGGAATTCCTGTTACTCACCGGGGCCTCTCATCAGATGTTACCTTTATCACCGGGAATGAAGATCCTGATAAGAAGGATTCAACAATTGATTATGCCTGGCTCTCTAAAAGCAAGGGAACCATAGTTATTCTTATGGGTGTGAAGAATCTGCCGGTTATCACATCGTCGCTTATTAAGAATGAAATGGATAAAGATACCCCGGTTGCAGTGATTGAAAAAGGACTTAGAAAAGATCAGCGTGAAACTCTTGGAACACTTGAAAATATCAGTATACTTGCAAAAGAAAGAGGCGTAAAACCTCCTGCGATAATTATTATAGGAAATGTTGTATCACTCTATGATAAAGAGAGAATAATCTCCTAATTAATTATTCTTTACTTGCTCTTCTTGCTATTACAACTGTAATTAGATCATTTAGATATCAGGTGTATACTAATATACCATCAGAGTATTCTGATAATCCTGACGTTTTATTACCGGAGTTACTTCTTTTACCAAGTTACGATTAGTTCAATCTGAACCAATTATTACTGTAATCCGATCAGACCGTTTGTTTAACAGATATAACTCTTTTGTTTCTTTAAAAATCACAGGAACCTTCATTATAGGTTTTGTCCTCACATTTTGTACAGTTGTAAAGACAGAATTCCAAGAGACTACGTTTGAAGATAAAACCCCAAGTTAATCAAATATTTCAGAGTTGTCTCTTATTCATCTACATTTTTTCACCAGTTCTCGGAGGATTTAATCTATCCCCTGAAAAAAGTGAATATTTGGGAAATTAATCAAAAATGTTCCTTATTTGCTTCTTTTACCACCGCAAGGGCAATTTTATCGTTAAAGATCTCTCTTGAAGTATTATATGCTGAAAAGGTTTTTTGATAGTTTTTTCGCTCCTGAACAGGTACAGGATCTTTTTCATTAATATTCTGACCGGAGGCACTTGTTATGATTTTAAGCCAGTCAAGCCGGCTGTTTAACATATACAGGTATGATTCTTTGGTATCTTTCATTGTAGACGGGACTTTTAAGTTGTAAACTTTTGCTCTTGCCTGTTCCGCGGCCCTAAATGCCGTTCCACCAAGAGACTGGATCTGTACCAAATCTACAGAATTATCAATACTGCTCATCAGTAATTCATCCTGAAGATTTATTTCCTCTGTCTGTTCAATGAGTAATCCGATAAAATCGGATTCATTCACTTCTTCATCATCGATCTTCACTGAATCATTTATTGTTGCCTCTGATGGTTCTGACAGTGTCATAACAGGAGTGACAGTTGCTGTTATCTCATCAGTTACACCAACTATTGATTCATTCGATGTATTTGATTCAGTTCCACCTAAATTTAAAAATCCAGATATAATACCGATAATATCAGTTATTGAGACTCCATCTATATTTGATTCATTAGAAATTTCTGCATCCTCATCCGATGCTATTACAATAGTTCCAGGGAGACTTACCATCAGAACAAATAGTAATATGATTATTTTTATTTTAGACATAATTCCCAATTGATTTGATGTGATTGATCTATTCATTGGTAATTCTTTAGAATTAAATCTGTGGTTAACTGACACAAAATAATCAGAACCAAAATTTATGAATTTTGCATTAGTTCACAGAAATGTAATTATTAAGCCAAAAAATAACGGACATATGGATTTTTTATTATATTTTGCCGCAATTATTTATATAGAATTATATTCATGAGTGGTTACTCAAACACCATTCTATTCAGAAATCTTAAATACATAAACAATTCATTATCGAATAGAAATATGGGGGGAATAAATGAAAAATGAGTATTATATCTTAACTCTTCTTCTGATGTCGGTCTTCATAATATGGCCGGCAATGTCTTCTGAATTGATATTAAGTGAATCATACAACTTATACCAGGGACAGACAGTAGTTGAAAGTATCAATGTTGACTGCTCTGCATCAGTTATACTTGACTGCCCATATTCTGGCAGTTATACTCTCTATGCACTGAAAAGAGATGATCTTTATAATCAATGGAATTATGGAGGTAACAATTATCAATACTACTCCCTGTCATCTGAATATATTAAAGCCAATTATGATGAAATTTCAAGGGCAAGCAATGGACAGGCCTCCCTTACGCTTGATGAGGGAAGATGGAATATAATGATTCAGGCAGGAACCGGCGGCGGGCAGTGTCAGTTAAAGGTTTATAACACCTGTTACAGTTCAGAAAGGCCTATAAATCCTCCTGAACCCATGCAGATGCCATTTCAACAACCTTATCAACAACCAATGAATCCGCAGGGACAACAACCAACCATTTCAGGACAATATTGGCCAGGATACATGAATCAAGGGATAAATAATCAGATGAATGGGGTGGTAAGATCAGGAAGTAATGGAGGCAGTGGTCAGATTACAGCCATGAGTACATAACCAACGATAAAATTTTTTTTACAATTAGCCGCAATAACATTCAGCGCGATGGGTTTTTTTGCGATGTCAGACTAATTAAATACACATATACGAATAATAAAAATTCAAAGATCCTTTCTTAAAAAGATTATAAATTAACGAAAAAAAAGTTAAAGTCAGATAAAAAACTGAACCAAAAAAATCACAATACTGCTTTCCTTTTTGTAAAATTTGGTTTACATATCTATTTTTCATACAAGAAGGTTTATGAGTTACACCAAAGCAATATGAATTATAAAACAGGTGATGATTCACCTGGAGGAAAATCATGAAACAAATCTGGCAAATTGGAACTGCTGCAATGCTTCTGATTCTGTTAATTGCACTCTTTGCAACACCAGCATCAGCTGCATCAGGAGTTTTCTGGACAAAATCCTACAACCTGTATCAGGGACAGGCAGTAATGCATGAAATACAGGTAGACTGTGGTGCACAACTTGTGCTTACCTCACCTTATACTGGGAATTTTGACCTTTATGCTATTAGAAATTATGGCAATTATGGAACATGCCCATCAAATGAGTATATCAGATCTCATTATGATAAATACGCCACAGGTAATGGTGGAAAGGCATACCTGAACCTTGATAAGGGCTTATGGTGTGTTTTAGTATATGCAAAGTCAGGAAATGGTAATTATCTCCTTGAGGCAACAAGTAATTGTTACAACCCATATCCGACATATTACCCAACACCTTATCCAACATACTACCCAACTTACTATCCAACACCTTACCCAACGTACAACCCTAACCCAAATCCAGTCCTTAAACCATATAAGACAGATGTCAAATCCGGTTACTTAAATCAGGGTCAGTCAAAAGTACAGGGATATAGTATCCCAAGTGGCAGAACATACATTGAATGGATTCTTACAGGTCCTTGTGGAACGGAGATTCCAATTACAATGATGTCTGCTAATGAAGTAGGAGCGATGAGAACCAGTTATTGTGGAAACCAGTTTGATCTTTACATCTACAAGGACTGCAATCCAAGTAACTACCGTTGCAGTGCAAACTATGCAGATACAAGTCGAAGCTCAAATTCATATGTGGGAGTTACAAATCCACAGGTAGGTTCAATCTACTATGCACAGGTTTATGCAAAGAGTGGCAGTGGGGCCTATACTCTGACATGTAGATCATATACCGGACAGGAACCGGTAGTAATGATGTCAAAACCTGAAATGAGTTCTATGATGTACACTGCTACATCTGTTTCAGCTCCAGTTGGATCTGTATTTTAAAATACCTATGTGGGGATCACCCAAAGAAAAATCCTTTTTTTACCAGATCTGAAACATTTTATCATACTTTTTACAAAAAAAGGTATTACATAGTTATCAATACCTGAAATGTGGACATATTCCAGCAAATTATAAGACCTAAAAACAATTGGATTTTTGTCTTTTCAATGATTTTTCAATTATTCTTAATAGCGCGATAAAATACCATTAATTATATATAATTGATCTGCAGATTGCCCATACTCAATTATGACATTATTATGGCATTTCGATAAAATAAACAATTCAAAAAAAATAATTTTTTTGTAAATTGAACAATTTTGCATTGAAAGTATCCTCATTTATAAAAAATGATTAACCTCTTATTTCTCAAATCAGAAGATTTATGAACTGTACCTATGATATTATGAACTACTAACAGGTGATGTTCACCTGGTGGGGTTATCATGAAAAAAATTTTCCAATTTGGAGCAGTTTCATTGCTCCTAATTCTATTGGTGGCTCTATTTGTGTCACCTGTCTCAGCTGAGTCTGAAGTATTCTGGACACAGTCAAACACAATTTATGAAAAGCAGTCTGATCTGTATCAAATTTCAGTAAACAACTGTGGATCACAACTTGAACTTTCAGTTCCGGCATATACTTATTATGACCTCTACGCAGTGAAGAACAACAACAATTATGGAGGATGTCCATCCAAAGAAAACATTATCAACTATGGCTATGATAAAAAGGTCTCCAGCAGCAATGGAAAGGCATACATGAGCCTTGAATCTGGAAACTGGTGTATTGTGGTCTATGCAAGGTCAGGATCTGGATCTTATTCATTAAAAGCTATGACAAATTGCCCAGGTCCTTACCCAACTTACACTCCAACGCCATACCCAACCTCAAGTCCATCCCTCAAACCGTATAAAACAGATGTCAAATCAGGTTACCTAAATCAGGGAACAACGGCAGTACAGGGATACAGCATTCCAAGTGGAAGAACCTTCATTGAATGGATCCTTACCGGCCCATGTGGAACTAATGTCCCGGTTACTATGATGTCTGCTGATGAAGTGAGTGCAATGAGAACAAATTATTGCAACACTCAATATGATCTCTACATCTACAAAGACTGTAATCCGGGTAATAATAAGTGTAATGCACAGTATGCTGATACAAGATCAAGTTCAAGTGCATATGTCGGAGTTACAAATCCACAAGTAGGCTCAACCTACTATGCCCAGATATATGCAAAACAGGGCAGCGGTGCGTATACACTTACATGTAGATCATATACTGGACAGGAACCAGTTGTAATGATGTCACAACCAGAGATGTCCTCTATGATGTACACTGCTACATCAGTGGAACCACCTGTTTGAACAAACCTTTTTTTTTATTAATACAATTAGTAATAGAGGCAAGAAGATGCTAAACAAAACAATTGTTACTGCGTTGATAGCGATTTGTTTATTAATGATTGTTCCTTCGGCTTTTGCAGACAGTGAACAGACTTATTCAAATTACATATATCAGGGCCAGACAAGTATGCATGTTATAACATTAAACTGTCCGGGACAACTTACTCTGACAGCGCCATATGGCTCAAATTATGATATTTATGCAATGAAGGGATCCGGAAGCTGGACACCTGATGATGATTATATTTTGTCTCATTATGATAAGGCATCTGTTTCCTATGGCCAGACAGAGCAGATGAGTCTTGACGCAGGGACATGGTATATTATTGTATATTCAATTAATGGTTTTGGACAATATTCTTTGAAGATTACTTCTAACTGCCAGGGACCAGTTGATCCGTGTCAGAATGACCCAAATTGTGGTCCATGTTCACCGTTTAAAGTTGATACACAGACCGGTTTCTTAAATACCGGTGAGGTTAAAACTTATGCCTATGAAATTTCCGGTGACAGGAACTATATTGAATGGATTCTCCAAGGGCCTTGTGGAGATGTAATTCCTGTTGTTATGATGACAGTCGATGAAGTATCTTCTATGCGAACTTCATACTGTGGTACAAACTTTGATCTCTATATCTACAAGGACTGTGATCCAAGATATGACAACTGTTATGCCCCGTATGCGGATACTGCAGATGGTTCAAATGCATATGTCGGAGTGGCAAATCCATCAACTGGATCAACTTACTATGCCCAGGTATATGCAAAACAGGGCAGTGGTGCTTATTCACTCTTATGTCGGAGCTTTGACTGTCAGTCTGATGTTGTTATGATGTCAATGTCAACTGCTGAGAATGTTTCAGGCCCTGTTGGCTTTTCTGAATAAGAATAAGAAAAATAACCTTTTTTGCATTTAAAAAAAATAAAAACCATTCCCAATAATTAATTCTATGTATTTTGATAGATATCAGATGTTTCTCATAGGAGCAGTTCTATTTATTTTTATTATAGGACTACAGATAACTCCTGGTACTGGACCTGATTCTGTTATCAGATACTTACCAATTAGTGAAGAAATAGCGACAAATGATATCACCTGGTACTTTTATGACAATTCATATGAGACAGCAGTAGGCCCTCCATTATACTTTTTTTTATCAGCCCTCCTGATAAAAGCAGGAATGACCGCTACTTCTGCTTGTGGACTTATCTCACTTATCTCTTTCGCACTATTGCCGGTTCCATTATTTTATCTTTCAAAGGAAATTGGCGGATCTCTTCTTGGAGTCATAACAGTGATACTTTGTATCATTATAAGACCGTTCTTTTATTATGGTACAATGGCTTTGAGCGAGATGCTATTTGTTTTTTTAACAATCTCTTCTCTATGTCTGTTTATCAGATATTTGAATCGGGGATCAAATCATTACCTGATTTTTTCTACAGCATTTCTCATACTTGCATGTTATACCAGGTATTTGGGTTTGGCACTTTTTGTATCTTATATCTGTTTGTTATTGATAAGATTAAGGGGAAAGTTAATATCTATCAGAAATTTCGCACTTTGGTTTACATTTACTCTTCCATTCGTATTATTGTATCAAATCAGGAATTGTCTGATAAATGTGGATATTTATCCCGCGGATAAGATACCATTTTCGTTAGTAAGCATTTTTGTCAATTGTGGAATGATTTTTCTGAATACTATCTGGGATTTTATTGGTTTTAGCAATGAAAAATCATTAAACCAAACATTAATGGATTATTACTTTTCAAATCTATCAGGAATAGTTACAATTGATTATCTTTACATCATAAAAGAGATTATTATTTTATACCCTCATCAAATCCTTTCACTTGCAATTGCAGCAATTATTGTCGGCTTAATCTTCATACTCATTATATTAAACTTTAAATTGGAAGTTGAATCAGTAATACACTATTTATATAAAAAATATCCATTACTCTCAATCCTTTTGTTATACGATTTACTCTACCTTGGTATGTATCTATATACTGGATGTACAATGCATCTTGCATTAATGGATACAAGATATCTTTTACCATTATATCCCTCGTTTATCATTTTCGGGCTGATATTTCTATTTGAGGTAAGTCAAAGCAGGCCTGAATATAACAGATACAGTAAAGTATGCCTGACAATTATTCTTACACTCTTTATCCTTTGGCATTGTTTTGGGACCTTCACATATCTATCATCTGTACATGACGGAAGGGGATTTAGTGATCCAGAAGTTATGAATGGAGAAACCTTTAATTGGCTTTACCAAAACCCGGACAAATTAGAGTATGTAATCCTTAATGAAGGATTTATAGGAAAATTCTGGGAAAAGTCTCTGAATCACAGCTTTGAATATATGCCTCATCGTAATTATCCACCTGATAAATACCTTGATGAAATTATCAATAATAATTCTGAAACATATCTTGTCATTTCAAAACCAATAGATACCAAAGATTTTTACAGGTGGAATGATTTAAAACCATATATACAAAATTCTTCTTCGTGGAAGATTATTGTTGAGAATGATAATGAAAAAATTGTAAAATTAATAATTGACAGTACCCGATAACAGAGGATAATAATTAACCCCCTTTTTTCAAAGGTAAACTTATAATAAATTAATAAACTTCTTCTTATCTATAGGGGGTAATCAAGTTGGAATGTATATTTGGAGTCTAAATATATTGAATCCAATTTTTTCAATCAAGATTAAAACGAGGAAATTGTTAGGGAACTCATGCTCATATGAAAACTGTCACTTTGAGGTAAAAGAGATACAAAACCAATCTAAAGAGTTTTATCTAATTAAATGCTTTAAGTATCAAACCATCCCTCTTACTATTATTATGAGGGAACTACCAGATATTCAAAGATCAGCATATTATATCTAATTCGTTAAATCAGATTTAGCAAGATCAATAATAAACCAATTTATGGATTGAATTGGACAAAATAGCAATATCTATCGACTTTTTTCCGTCTTATTCTGTAATATTTATCAAATTTATTTGTATTATTTCGTATCCGCAAATGACAAAATGAAATAATTGTGTGAGTTGCAAGTAAAAATGAAAAAAATGCTGAAAATTTTTATTTCAAATATTATACTGTCCAGTTAAAATTTGATCACAGGATAATCTATTAGAGAATTGAAATAATTATATAAACTTAATAGACCTATAAATACTTATATTATTATCAAAAGGAGTTATTTTAGTTGAGTTTTATATTGAATAAACCGTATAATGAGGGAGGTTCTGTTTTTTCTCTGTTTCTGATCTTGATTCTGATTATGCTTCCTGTTTCTGCTGATACATTAGTTGAAAATAAAACACCAATTACTGAGATAATTATTGAAACACCTACTTTCAATGCTGGAGGAGATGACGGAGAAGTAGTAGCAGAAGAAGTTATCATCACTGATACACCTGCCAACCACGATGAAGATGATGAAAATTTAGTTGGTACAGAGGAAGTTACAGAGGACACTGAAACCATCACCGATCCTGTTCATGGTGAAGAGTTAACAGAGATAATCATTGAACAACCGGTAGGAAATGTTACCGAATCAGACAATGAAGGTAGTGGTTCATCTGAAGAAGTTTTGTTGACCGTTAACCAGGTGGTAAATGAGACAGAGTCTACCAATACAGAGAATGATCTATTAACCGAAGGAATTGATGCCGGTAACCGAACAGGTAATGAGTCTGTTTCTACCGCTATTGGGGATGCCTCTGATCTTGTCTCATGTGACGGTGAGAACTGTACGGTTACCGATGATTTACCTGATGACTCTACGATCTTGACTACCGTTACTTCACTTGTCTCTGAAGAAAACCCGGTTGCTGTAACTGGAGGTAATGTAGCAGTTGCAGCGGTTAGCGTTGTCCTGATATATAATAATGGTACTTGTTCAGGAATTGACAGCTGCGATGATAATGCTGCCGGTTATACTTATGATAGTAATACTCTCACTCTTAACGGTAATACAAACTATAAATCATATCAATTCGAATCAGGTGTTACATATACTTTTAAAGTTGTAATAGCGGGAAGTGATGTTATTCTTGATGGTAATGGTGCAAAGCTGCAGTCGCAAATTGATGATGCAATTACAGTTTCTAATGATACTGTAACAATTAAAAATTTTGGAGAGATAAAATCAAATTTGAATGGTAATAATGGTATAAATTCTACGGGTAAATCTGGACTGGTAATAACGAATAACACTATTACCGGTAATTTAAAAGGGGTAAATCTTGAATCTTCTAAAAACACCACAATAGAGAAGAATAGAATTACCGGTAATATAGAAGGAGTATATCTTGAAAACTCTAAAAACTCCACAATAGAGAATAATAGATTTTTCGGCAATGATAATGATGGGATATCTCTTATAGATTCTAAAAACTCCACAATATTAAATAGTACAATTAGCAGTAATGGTAATTATGGAGTTTATCTTTGGAACTCTACAAACACCACAATATCAGATAACGCAATTAACAGTAATGGTAATAATGGGGTAAATCTTTACCACTCTATAAACACCACAATATCAGATAACGAAATTACCGGTAGTAAAAATTATGGAGTTTATCTTTGGAACTCTACAAACACCACATTATCAGGTAACGAAATTGGCAATAATTCTGAATCCGATCTTCGCATTTACAATCAAAACACCGGCCTTGTCTACAATAATTATTTCTATTCACCAACTGCAATTTCAGGAAATAACATATACAATTTTTCATTTAACATCACACCAACAATTGGGCAAAATATTGTGGGCGGTGGATATATTGCCGGTAATTACTGGAGTGATCCAAACGGCACAGGCTTTTCCGATAACGTGACTAACGGAGATCCAAAAGGATATAATACTTCAACTTCTTACAAGGGAGACAATGCCCCACTTGTAACAACTGTAACACCAACACCTACTGTTACACCAACTCCAACCATAACACCAACACCTACCGTTACACCAACACCAAACCCAACAGACTCCCCAACAACTCAAATAACCACTCCGGATAAAAACACAATTACCAATAAACCAGTTGACATAGAACCGACAGGAATAATAGTTCAAGAGAGCATAAAACCCGGCGAATCTGCAGAAATAGAGATTACCTTCTACAACCTTGGAGAAGATCTACCGGTAAATGCTGAGATAATTTTTGTCCCACAAAATGATGCAGCAAATTCCATCGGTGAAATACCGATTGCATATAATGGTAAAGCATATGTTCTGAATCAGTCATTCAAAATTCCAGAAGACAACGGGGAATATTCTTACATCTTCCAGCCAAAACAGCTAATTGATGATATATATGTCCCGGTTGGAGATCAGGTTAAGATTATAATCACGGTTAGTAATAATAAGGATGTAACTGTAGAGATCAAGAAGATATATCCTGTTCCAAAATAATAATTTATTCACCGGTGAAGGAATCGAAATTCTAATTATACTTTAAACTCATTTTTTTAAGTTAGATTTGTCTTCTGTTTTTATTAGATTTGAGTATTTTATTGATTAACAGATTATATTACCCGATAAATATACTGATTTGGATAAATATTCTGAATAAATTGAGATAAAAAAGACTTATTATATTGAAAATTCGAGAATTGAAATTATTATATAAACTTAATAGACTAATAAATACTTATATTATTATCAAAAGGAGTTATCTAAATTGGGCTTAATATTGAATAAACTTAATAATAAGTGGATTACTGTTTTTTCTCTGTTTCTGATCTCAATTATGTTTGTGCATCCTGTTTCTGCTGATGCATTAGTTGAAAATAAAACACCAATTACTGAGATAATTATTGAAACACCTACTTCCAATGCTGGAGGAGATGACGGAGAAGTAGTAGCAGAAGAAGTTATCATCACTGATACACCTGCCAACCACGATGAAGATGATGAAAATTTAGTTGGTACAGAGGAAGTTACAGAGGACACTGAAACCATCACCGATCCTGTTCATGGTGAAGAGTTAACAGAGATAATCATTGAACAACCGGTAGGAAATGTTACCGAATCAGACAATGAAGGTAGTGGTTCATCTGAAGAAGTTTTGTTGACCGTTAACCAGGTGGTAAATGAGACAGAGTCTACCAATACAGAGAATGATCTATTAACCGAAGGAATTGATACCGGTAACCGAACAGGTAATGAGTCTGTTTCTACCGTCATAGGGAATACCTCTGATCTTGTCTCATGTAACGGTGAGAACTGTACGGTTACTGATGATTTACCTGATGGCTCTACGATCTTGACTACCGTTACTTCACTTGTTTCTGAAGAAAAACCTGTTGTTGTAACTGGAGGTAATGTAGCAGTTGCAGCGGTTACTATTACAATAAAAACTGATGGTGAATGTTTAGGATTTAATGGATGCACTCCTGGGAATGCGGGGTATATTTATGACAATACAAATTCTGTTCTCACTCTTAACGGTAATGCGAACTATAAATCATATCAATTCCAATCAGGTGCTACATATACTTTTAAAGTTGTAATAGCGGGGAGTGATGTAGTTCTTGATGGAAATGGTGCAAAGCTGCAGGTATCAACTACTGATGCAATGGTAGTTTCTAATGATGGTGTCACCATTAAAAATTTTGAAGAGATAAATTCGAGTTCAAGTGGTGGAAGAGGTTTATATTCTAATGATACATCAGGACTGGTAATAACGAATAATACAATTACCGGTATTTTTTATGGGATAGATCTTCTTAACTCTACAAAAACCACTATATCTGGTAACAAAATTACAGGTAGTAACAGTTTATATTTTGGGATACATCTTCACAACTCTACAAACACCATTATATCTGATAACAAAATTACCAATAATTCAAAGGCAAGTGGAGTAACTCTTAAAGAGTCTACAAATACTTTTATATCAGATAATATGATTTCTGGTAATGGAGAAAAAGGGGTATCCCTTGACACCTCTACAAACACAATAATATCAGATAATACAATTACCGATAATAGAAATGGGATAGAACTTTGGAATTCTACAGACACCAAAGTTTCGGGTAATATTATTGGAAATAATTCTAATGCTGATCTTTCTTTTTACTATAATCAAACCTCAAGTGTTATCTACAATAATTATTTCAATTCCTCAAATGCTATCTCTGGAACTCCTGGCACCGGTGTTTCATTTAATGTCGCACCAACTGTTGGTACAAATATTGTCGGCGGTGGATACATTGCCGGTAATTACTGGAGTGATCCAAACGGCACAGGCTTTTCAGATGACTTGACTAATGGAAATCCAAAAGGATATAATACTACAACTTTTCACAACGGAGACAAAGCCCCGCTTGTAAAAACAATTTATACACCAACACCAGAAGATTCCCAAACAACCCAAAAATCCACTCCAAATAAAAACTCGAAAATTAATAAACCAGTTGATATAGAACCGACAGGAATAATAATTCCAGAAATCATAAAACCCGGTGAATCTGCAGAAATCGAGATTACCTTCTATAACCTTGGAGAAGAAGATCTACCACCAGATGCAGAAATCCTTTTTGTACCACAAAATGATGCAGCAAATTCCATCGGTGAAATTCCAATTATATATAATGGTAAAGCATATGTTCTGAATCAGTCATTCCAAATTCCAGAAGACACCGGAGAGTATTCTTACATCTTCCAGCCGAAACAGTTAATTGATGATACATATATCTCGGTTGGAAACCCGGTTGAGATAATAATCACGGTTAGTAATAATAAGGATGTAACGTTGGTGATCAAGAAGATATATCCAGTTCCCAAATGATAATTTATTCACCGTGAACCTAAATATTTCAGATTTTATCTTTAAATTTCATTTTGAAATTAGATTATCGTCTTTTTTTATCAGGGCAAGGTATTTTATATCATGACTTCGTCATTCTAACTTCAGATACAGGATAAACTCATCACTATTGCAATTTTTCAGGAGTTTTATCGAACAACTCTATTTGACGGTGATACGATTTTCAAAAAAAGTATTATGATATTCCGCAATTATTTACAAGAACATCGTATTGATGGTATCATAAATCGAGTCGATGAACTTTTGCGGCTATGAAAAAAACTTTACCAAAGGTTATTTTTGGTAACAATAGTTGAAAGATTCGATTTTGAATCTCTTTTCATCTTTTTCATATAGCCCTTACCGATTATTCAGATTTTGTAAAAAAATTAGAATTACGGTAGTTATTATATTTGGATATAAAAAAGGAACAAAATTTTCAAATATAATCAATCATAGCCTTTATCCGGAGTATACTTTTTGTAGCAGTTAATCGCTATCCTCGTTGACATAAGATATCAATTGACATAAGATATCAAAGTAGTAGATATTACAATCCGAAGAATTATAGATATTCTTCCATTTCTCCATATTTAAGAGAGTTCGTGTAAAAACATGATCCAAAAAATGTTATTCCTGTCTTGCTGATGGAATCTCTATTGTATCCATCAGTATTTTTTTAATATCGATCCAGATGACAAGTTTTTGTCCTTCCATAGATCCTGTTTCGTCTATGTTTTCAACTGCCTGATTATCATCAGTGCCAAGTTTGATGATTCCCTGGACAAACTGAGAAAGATCACTATCCACTCCTTCAACTGAGGAATCAATTTTATCATCGTCAACTGTCAGGACACTGTGTACTTCGTCGACAATTATTCCAACGCTTGTATTTTCAAAGATATCAGGGATGAGTATTATCATCTTCTGCTCCTCTCTTGGCTTTGAAGCCGAAATTCCCAGTAACTGGTGGATATTGATAATGGTAGTAATCTCACCACGAAGGTTTAGAAGACCGGTTACATAGGCAGGCGCCTTTGGAATTGGAGTAATTGGAAGCATATCTACAATTTCCCGAGCAATTTGAATATCCATTGCATATAATTCCCCACCAAGATCAAACATAAGAATATCAACTACCATATCTATCAGAATTCATTTTTAAATGATTAGAATCTTACGGTCTAAAAAAGATGATAGTGATAACAATCAGGGAATGTGGGAGCAGGAGAATTACACCTGCCTGTTGTATTGAAAATCCCCCCGGTTTCTCATGCTTAAGGTATTACCACATAATACCCTGACTATACTTTTATTCATTTTACTAAGATATAAATCTGCCCATATTATTTCAACGAACTGTACAAATTTGTACAGTCATTTTCTCTTACACTTTATGGTTTCCATGAAAACATGGATTCGCCCATATTTAAATAGATGCAATAAATATGCTCAAAAGGTATCAGGTTGAATAATGTTTGATATGATATTATTATATAAATTGACTTAATAGTGCAAAAGTTGTTGAAAAAAAGTTATAAATTCCTTGTATTAATTGAGCAAAAGGCTGTTTCACTAAATCCATTAGACAAAATATAAAATTCTCTTTTCGATATTAAGAAGGTCCCTCTCAACCTTGATATGGCTTTTGGATCCTGTCATGTTAGAAGAAACTACTTATCAGTCAAACAATGAACCATATAAAAGAATCAAAATTTCACGGTTAAATACAATGCTTTCAAAAATCAAGCAATGAAAAAGATTAATGCAGATTTTATACCCACAAACTTCAATCCCGCGAAAACTCAATTAAATCCAGATATTCAACAGTTATTTCCAAGGAGATACTTTTTTAAAAAACACAATATTCAAACCACATCTATATAGTGCAAGTACACGAAGGAGAGGTTTTGTCGTAAACTCGCTTTATGTTTAAGAGATATCAGCATCCAGTGTTTCACGGATATCTATTCCTCAAAAGACAAATTGAATATGAGAATCCTTATTAATTTGTGAATGCCACGTCTGCAAAAAAACGCGATAATGGACGATACACCAGAGATCTCTCTATATTGTGATGAAAGTCAGATCTTTTGAATAACAAATAGTTCCAGGTATTATTAGTAGATTTAGAATCTGAATCATATTATCCCAGATTTATGATGAACTGAAAGAATCTGGATATATCAGGAGTCCGGATTATTAATTTCAGAAGGAAAAGAGATTCAGAAAGATGGTGTATAGTTTATCTGATCTTCCGACAAACATGGAATATTCAACAAAAGATGAAGGTAGAGGTCACTCTTCTCTTCGTGATACTGAAGGCAGGTGAATAGGAAATGCAAAGGATTGTCAATAGATTAAGAGGACCTTTCAGGAGAAATCAACAACAACTCTCGAAAGATTTCTCCCAGATGTGATTAATAATAAATCTTTTCTGCCAAAATACCGTCGGATAATAAGAATTACGAATTAGAAAAACTGATCATTTCCAATTAAAGATTTTTTTCATGGGATTAGGTAGATCTATTCGGATTAGGAGTGTCTGATAGAAAATTGGTATTTGGAGTAATCAATTTACAGATAATTCTGAGTTCTACCATTGACTCTATTTATTAGTTATTTATAAGATATTCTATCTTATGCTCTATTGTCACAAATATTTTTCGCGCAGAACTAAACCATTAAACTTACAAATATTGTGACCATGCCGCATTTTTATGATATCATGATGGCTGCTTGAACAAAAAACCACGTTGTATCTCCTAATCGGATTAATAAATTGTTATAAAATCCGGAAGCAATCCTTTTTCTGTTATGGTGCTAAAAGATAGTTATAGATCTCAAGTTGTATCTAACCGGGGTAATTTATGTCTGACATTTCATTGAAAATTCTTGCAGTTGAAGATAACAAAGATCATGTATTTTTAATTTTGCATGAAATAAAAAAAGGTGGATATGTGCCTGATATTTCGACGGTATGTTCGCTTGAAGATGTTGTAAAAGCACTTGACTCTACTGATTGGGATGTAATCTTATGTGATTATAGCCTTCCTGGGTTTACCGGTGTAGATGTTTTGAATGAATATAATAAGCGAAATCTTGATATTCCTTTTATCGTAGTCTCCGGTGAAATTGGTGAAGATACTGCTGTTACTCTCATGAAGAGTGGTGCACATGATTATGTTTTTAAGGGCAATCTAACCCCCCTTGTTGCAGTAATTAATAGAGAGATCAAAGAGTACAAAAATCGGGAAGAAGGTAGGAGATTAAATAAACTTCGTGAAAGTGAGGCCATCAAATTTAAATTAATGATAGATGCAGCACTTGATGGTATAGCTTTGATAGATGATGGCCGAATAATTGAATGTAATCAGACAACATGTGATATTTTCAAAGTATCTGAAGATTCAATCCTTAAGACGAAACTTACAGATAAAACACCTGAATATCAGCCTGATGGAACCTCTTCAAGAGAATTCCTTGACAATAAACTTGAGGAAGCAGCTCTTGGAGTTGGTCAGGAATTTGAATGTCAGCTTAAACGTAATGATGAAACTTTGTTTTTCGCAGAAATTACGTTAAAACAGATAATACTCCCTGATTCAAAATTAACCAAGATGACCCTCAAAGACATTACTGATCGTAAGCGTATTGAGAAGGAGATGAGGGATCAACTTGAGATGATAAGAGAACTTCAACAACAGGAGATGACAATGATAGATCAAAATCCGTTGCCTCTTCTTCTGATGGATCTGAATCTGCATATCCTCAAAGTAAATGAGTCTTTTCTGCAACTTAGTGGATACAATAAAGATACCTTAATGAATATGACCGCTCATGAGTTTGAGATTCTTGAAAAGAGAGGCGATGGTCTCAAAAAAGCATTATTAACAAAGAAAGCTACCACAGGAGAATTTACAATAAAATTTCCTTCAGGAATTCACTATGTGGAACAGGATATTATCCCTCTCCTTGATAAGGCGGATAATGTAACAAGTGTCATGTCCACATATAAAGACAAAACTGAAGAGATAAGGAAAGAAAAAGAAATTCAGAAGATGATTGGTGAGGCAAAAGAACAGACATTAGTTCTTAATGATAGTGCAGAAATTCTTGGAGTTGTGCTTGGAAAGGTAGCATCAGGTGATCTTACAGTAAAAGTAGATACAAATGCTGAAGATCCTCTTGTTACTGTGAAAGAAAATGCAAATAATACTATCGGAGCTCTTCATTCAACAATTGTTACAGTAAGTCATGTTAGTGGGGAGGTTTCTGTAAGCATGAAAGATATTAGTGAAGGGTCATCAGATATTACCAAAACTTTCCAGAAGATTTCAGAGACAAGCCGAATAACTACTGAAAATGGGCGTAATCTGATTACTCATATGGAAGATATAACAAATCAGATCTCTAATCTTTCTGCTTCAAATGAGGAAGTTACAGACACTTCACAGGAAGTATTAAAACATGCACGTGAGGTCACTGTTCAGGGAGCAAGAGCACAAAAACTTGGTAATGAGACAAATGAGCGTATGATGCTTGTTACAAAAATTGCTCAGGAAAGTGTTGATGACATCAGCGAATTGAATACACAGATAAAAGAGATTAATAAAATTATCAAACTCATAAATGACATTGCTGCTCAAATCAATCTTTTATCTTTAAATGCCGCAATTGAAGCTGCACGTGCTGGTGATGCGGGTAGAGGCTTTGCTGTTGTTGCCGGGGAAGTTAAAAATCTTGCAGCAGATGCACGATCAGCAACAGATCATATTGCAGAGGTAATAACAGCCATACAGCACAGTAGTGAAAAAACTTCCAATGCCATACAGTCTTCTCACAATGAGATTGCAAATGGGGTTGAAAGTGTTGCAAATACTATTGAAGCTCTTAATATGATGGTTACGGGAGCTTCTGAAGTCACCCACGATATGGATGATATTGTGAAAGCGGTAGAAGAACAGACCAGAATTGCGGCGACCATTGTTAATACTGCTCATGATGGCATTAATCTGACAATTGATAATCTTAAACAGGCTGAACAGTTATATGCCATGTCTGAAGAAGTTTCAGCCTCTGTTGAGGAGATCAATAGTGCGATTATGGAAGTCGAAAACCTATCAAGTGAGATGAAGGACAATATTAATAAGTTCAGATTATAAAAATAGAGAGATTAGAAGAAGTTTTGAGTTGCATAGTAGTTTTCTCCATCAAATGCAACCCCGATTCCTATTTTTTTATGCTCTTTTAGTAATAGTGCTTTTTTATGTGGTGGACTGTCCATAAATGATTGGACGGCAATTTCTGCTATTCTTTGTGGATTATCAGCATCAATATCACCAAATTTTCTGATGTTCTCTCCAACTGGAATCTTTACAATATTTTCTCCGATGCCATAGAATTGCTGACCATCGTCAAGTGTGCGGAGTTGATCATATCCATGTCTCTCTGCCCTGTCTGCCGGGTCTTCTCCATCGGGATTTGTGTGGTTAAAGAAATTTCTTGTAGCCATATCATCGCTATGTTCCTGGGCAATTATATCAAGTTCAGGATCTCTTATAAATTCTGACAGATTTCGGAGGGATCTCTCTTCATTGGAGTAGACAAGAATAAGATTTGATATGGTCTCTCTATACCACTCATCAGATCTTGTTGCTGTAGCAGAGACTTCTAAAGCATTACCACAGATTATATTGTTGTCAGTGTTTTCATCATGCTTTAACGAGAATTTACCTGTGAGTATGGCTCCAATATAGTAGGTGCCGGCAGGGATATTTTCAGGAAGAGTCAGCATTGTGGTATCTGTTTCAGATTTACCAGGGCGGATGAATTTTACATCAACCGTTCCGATGTTATAATCATCTTCTGATATTTCAGTGTCAGGTGAAAGAACAAATGTCACCATATCAGTCATTGATATCTGTGTGCCAAGGTTTGTTACAGTAACTGTTGCATACAGGGGGCCACCAATCTGTGCAGAGGGTGATGATGTAAGATCTGATATTGTAAGATCAGAGATAGTATCTGCTCCAGCCTGACAAATTAATATAAACAAGAGAAAGAAAAGGAATATTGTCAGTATTCCTGATTTTTGAAGATTCATGATTGAAGTTTGTCTTCACTGTTTATCTCTTTCGCGGTTTTTAAAACCTAAACTAAAATCTGAACCATCTCATCATGACTATTGCATCTTCAGTGTTTGCATAATATGCATTTATTTGAAAGACAGGCTGATAACCATGTCCTGTGTAGAACTTTTGTGCTGATTGGTTTGAAATCCGGACCTCAAGTTGCATTGCGGTTGCTCCTAAAAGCATCAATGCATATTCGGCTCTGTTAAGGAGGGCTTTTCCAATTCCACCATGACGATATTCAGATTTTACCGCAAAGTTACAGATATGCCCATAGATCTCTTCGCCGGTATTTTCAATTCCACATATAATAAAGCCGGTGACAATTCCTCCTGCTTCTGCAACAAAAACTGTTCCTACAAAGGTTTCAACAGCTTCTACGAGAGTTTCACGGCTCCATGGGTCTTTGAATGATTCATGTTCAATTGCTTCTATTGCCGAAATATCTGACATTCTTATTTTTCGAATCTGTATATTGTTATCCATTGATTGATTGTCCATATTGTTTAGTCATTGAGATAATATAGGGTCAGAGAAATATATATAAGAAGAGTGGAATTTTGTATGGTTCATATTTATCCGTTTTCTGCAGTAAGGCCAAAGGCTGGTAAAGCGCAGGACATTGCAGATGTGCCTTATGATGTTGTTAATGCTGATGAGGCTCGTGAAATTGTAGCAGACAGGCCTGATAGTTTTCTAAATATTAGTCGAACTGATGCTTTTATGAAGGACATAAGTCCATATGACGACAGAGTGTATCAGGAATCAAGGAAGGTTTTTGATAGATATATTGCAGATGGTCTCTTTGTCCAGGATGATAAGCCATATTTGTATGTTTATCATGTGATTGATGGGGGCAGGACTTATACCGGCATTGCATGTTGTGCTGATGTGCGTGAGTATGAAAGTGGGGCTATTCACCGGCATGAACTTACAAGGTATGACAAGGAAGAAGACAGGACTAAACATATTGATGTTATTAATGCAAATACAGGGCCTGTAGTCTTTCTTCACCGGAAAGATGAAGTTGTCGCATCCCTGCTTGCAAAAGTTATCGTAAGAGATCCTGATATGTCAGTTACTGCTGCTAATGGTAGTATTCATAAAATTTTTACTATCAGGTCTGATGAGATTGCAACTGCTCTTGTTTCAGAGTTTTCAAAGATACAAGGTCTTTATATTGCTGATGGTCACCACCGATGTAAATCGGCGTTAAATGTTGTTAATCGACGTAATGAGAAGGGCATTAGTGTTCCTGAAGAGACTTATCATGTGATGGGTGTTGTTTTTGCAGAAGATGAGGTTAAGGTACATGGTTATAGCCGTCTGCTTACTACAACAGACAGGACAACTGATGAATTTCTTGAGGCAGTGAAGCGTTATGCCACGGTAACACCATATACTCTTTCTGATCCTTTGATATACACACTTGTGCCGGATAACAAAGAACCAGGGCATGTATTTCATCTGTATATGAAAGGTGTCTGGCATGAGTGTTTCATACCTTCTGAAAAATCAGGATCTCTTATAGATGAACTGGATGTTTCTGTTCTTCAGGAAAAGATTCTTGTCCCTCTGTTAAATATTACAGATTCAAGGGGAGATCAGAGGCTTCAGTACCTTGGCGGAGCAAGGCCTGTGAAAGATCTTATGGCAAGGGTTGATTCCGGTGAGTTTGCAGCCGCTATTGCGATGCAACCTGTCAGGGTAGATGAAGTATTTGATATTGCAGATCAAGGTGGAATTATGCCTCCAAAGTCTACCTGGTTTGAGCCAAAGTTACTTAGTGGGCTTTTAGTCCACAAATTAGAATAATTTTTGGTTATATCTCTTTTTTTACGGATTATTTTGTTGAGGATCTGATTTTTGATTATTTTTTTTTAGTGAGAAAAATCTGAGCCTTTTCATTGAATGAAATGAAATGCATAATTGTTTTTAAGAGATCAATCTTAAATTGAGAAGAGAACTTTTCAGGTTTTCTATAATCTCATTCATCAAGTAATTGAATATCCAACCTTCGGATAGTACCCTTTTTACTCCTTAATAATTAATGACAATATATGAGTATATTAAATAAAGTCTACCCTTTTTATATAACTTTAGGGCATCGGTAACTTTTTGAGTACGCATAGTCCCTTTCTATGCACATTAAATCTAAAAAATGAAGAGATTATATTTGTTAACAGGTTTTATTTAGAATTAAACAATTTGGAGAGGGAATTTACATTCCCATGCCGCCCATACCGCCCATTCCACCCATGCCGCCCATACCTTCCATACCACCTGGTGGCATGTCTGGAGCAGCTGACTTTGCTGATGCAATGATATCATCAATACGAAGGATCATAACAGCAGCTTCTGCTGCACTTGCAATAGCCTGGGTCTTTACACGTAGTGGTTCAACAACGCCTTCTTTTAACATATCTGCAGGCTTTGCTTCGAAAACATTCAGACCTACAGTCTTGTTGCCCTTTTCATGTGCTGCACGGACTTCAACAAGCATGTCAATCGGGTCAAGTCCTGCATTTTCTGCAAGAGTTCTTGGGATAATCTCAAGAGCACCTGCAAATGCTTCAATTGCAAGCTGAGCACGTCCTCCAACGGTTGCTGCATACTCACGAAGTCTTAATGAAAGTTCTGTCTCAGGTGCTCCGCCACCTGCAACACACTTCTTGTCTTCAATGACTACTGCAACTACACGGATTGCATCCTCAAAAGCACGGTCCAGTTCTGCAACAACATGCTCTGTTCCGCCACGGATGATAATTGAGACTGCCTTTGGATTCTTGCACTTCTCAACAAAGATCATCTCCTCTCCAGAGATCTTACGTTCCTCAACAAGACCTGCATTTCCAAGTTCTGTGTCGGAAATTGCGTCAATACTGGAAACAATTGAAGCTCCTGTAGCGCGTGCAAGTTTTTCCATATCAGATTTCTTAATACGGCGAACTGCCATGACACCAGATTTTGCAAGGTAGTGCTGGGCAATATCATCGATACCTTTCTGACAGAAGAGTACATTTGCACCGGTCTTGAGAATCTTCTCAACAATGCTCTTTATCATACGCTCTTCTTCATCAAGGAAAGCCTGGAGTTGATCAGGGCTTGTAATATTAATCTCTGCGTCAACCTCTGTCTTCTTGAATTCGACAGCAGCGTTGAGCAGCATAATCTTTGCATCCTTTACCTGCTCTGGCATTCCAGGGTGAACACGCTCCTTATCAATGACCATTCCAAGAATAATCTCAGAATCTTCTATTGAGCCGCCTACCTTCTTTTCAACCTTGATGTTTTCAGTATCAACAGTTCCATCATCCTCTGCAACCATTGAGACTGCTTTAACAATCAGATCACAAAGACTCTCTTTTGATGTTTCTGCACCCTTTCCGGTAACTGCTGTCTCGGCAATCTTTTTGAGTAACTTTGTATCATTTGCCTTGACATCTACTGCAATGCCTTTGAGAAGTTCCTGTGCCTTCTCTGCAGCCATGCGGTATCCATGTGCAATCACAGTTGGATGAACATCCTGTTCAAGGAGATCTTCAGATCTCTTTAATAACTCACCGGCAATGACAACTGCTGTAGTGGTTCCGTCACCGACCTCATCATCCTGAGTCTTTGCAACTTCAACCATCATCTTTGCGGCTGGATGCTCAATATCCATCTCTTTGAGAATGGTAACACCATCATTTGTGATGACTACATCACCAATGGTGTCAACAAGCATCTTATCCATACCGCGAGGACCAAGCGTTGTACGTACTGCGTTTGCAACAGCCTTTGCGGCTGCAATATTCATACCCTGAGCGTCACGCCCACGGGTGCGCGAACTCCCTTCTTTTAGAATGAGAATTGGCTGTCCACCAAGTTGTGTTGACATTGAAATTTCACCACGTATAGAATAAGGTTGTTTAGTAAGTCTATATATTGTTATCGGTCTGGAGGAGGCTCATAAGATCCTCTGGCTCCTTCATATCAGAGAGGGATTCTTCTCCAACCAATAGAGTCCGCCCTATTCTATGCTGTTCATCATTATCAGTCATCACACAAAGAGCAAATGTTTGGGTAATCTGCGAGATGTTGCCGATAATGCCGGCTCGCTTGGTAACCTTCTGTTCAGATCCATATCCGGTAAGGATAGTCTGATGATCATACCTTATAAGAGCCTGAAAGGGGGCACGCATCATAGGTAAGATCTCCATACCAATCTCTTCAATAATTGGTTTTATTGGCATCTCATCCTGAGTGCCCCCTGTCTTTTCAGAGAAACGAGAATCATAAGAAAGAAGTTCAATTGGCTCTACAACACCACTATTAAAGGTCTCTTCTATCTTTACCGCAATCTCTATGGTGGTTCCCATACCTGATTCATATTTCGCAACCGTCCGACGGGAAACACCAAGTTTCTGGCTTAAATCACCAAGGGATAAGTTTTGTTCCTCACGAAGTTCACGAAGCTTTTCTCCACTGATATTTACGTATAGTCCGCCTGGTGATGCATAGACAAGTGGCGGCGAATCATCCACAAAAAAGTCATGTAAGGTCGGATAACTTATTGCATATATTCCATACCTGACATATACAGCTCCCCGCTCAAGTTCACCATCACGGGCACGCTCACCGACAATTAACGGAGAACCATTTAAGTGACGGGCAATATTGTCAAGATCACATGCGTTCTCCTCACTTATACTATCTATATGAGAAATAACCTTTATTACGACAATTTCGCCAAGGTTACCAGCCATAATATCAAAACTCTTTGGTCTCATGGCAAAAAGTTCTGATACCTGATAACCGGCCATAATCATCACGCTTATTACGTTTTGAAGCAGCCGATCCTGTGACACGTTTTCTTAATCTGTTTATTGTTGTAAATGTTAATAAGCAATATGGTCAACCAATTGAATGAGCCAGATATGGAGAAGTACAATTGACTGAAAGCTTCTGGATAGGAATTGATGATACAGATTCACCTGAGGGTATGTGTACTACCTGGCTTTCTACACTGCTTTGTCAGTGCCTTTTGAAACAAGGATTTTCTATTACTGAAAGCCGCCTTGTAAGATTAAACCCAACGATTCCATACAAAACCCGTGGGAATGCTGCTATTGCACTTCATTTTTCAGGAGATCCACAATATGCTTTTGATGTTGCCTGCTCTCTTGTAGAAAAGTATGCACAGATAGACTGCGCGAAGACTAATCCGGGGGTTGTTGTTTTTCGAGATAAGCCGGATTCATCATTTTATTTTAAAGCGGTTACTGATGTCTGTACAATTGATGAGGCTAAATCTATTCTGATGAGTGCTCTTTTCTTTAAGGGTTACAAAAATTGTCGTGGACTTATTGGTGCTACAGCAGCAGTTGCTTCAGATCTTGAGGATTATACCTGGGAATGTCTTATTTACAGGAAATTGGAAAAGTGTGGGACACCCCGTTTTGTTGATCCTGAATCGGTTATACGATGCGAGGATATTACATCGCCTACAACATGGGATTCATACGACCGGGAAAATAATTCAATTGTTTGTGTGCCACACGGGCCTGATCCGGTGCTGATTGGTATAAGGGGAGAAAGTCCGTTTGCAGTTGCATATGCATCATCTTTTCTGATTACTGAACCAACGGCTTTTTTTAAGATCTGGAAGACTAATCAGGGCACAGATTCGCATCTTCTTTTTGGAACCGCTGGTAATCTGTCAGAATATCATTCATACATTGTCGATGGATCTGTGAAAGAGGTTATTACAGGTGTTGGTGGACATGTCAGACTTTTGATTCAGGATATGAAAACATATAAAGAACTTGTCTGTATGGCTTATGAACCGTCACATGGTTTTAGAAATATTATACGGGCACTTATTCCCGGAGATGAAGTTACTGTTGTCGGGAGTTATCTAAAAAATACTTTAAATTTAGAAAAGATTAGAGTCAATCATCTATCAGAGGATGTTATAATAAAGGCACCGATTTGTCCTAATTGTGGATATAGAATGACAAGTGCAGGGAAGAATAAAGGGTATAAATGTCGCAGATGTGATGGAAGATCAAATGATCCTGAAATTGTCAGGAAGGGGAGAGAGGTTGTGATTGGGTGGTACGAAGTTCCACCATCTGCAAGGAGACATCTGGCGAAACCGTTGGTAAGGGGGTAGAGAGATTTTTTTACAAGAACGCCACCACAGAAATGTTAGTTATCATCCTGTAGTCCTTTCACAGGATAAATTACTTTGATTAGCCGCAGATTTAAATATTCTCCCTATTGCAGCATATCTTGGATGATGCCAATCATAAAAATCAGCAGATGTTAGATTCCATGGCCGTGGATCAAAAGACCCAATCACTGTGATGGTATGATCATCTGCAAAGGATCTGAAGAATTTCTCTTCTTCAATGACCATCTCATATTCAGGATTGGAGAGAATCTTTTCATAAACCAATGGATGTTGTGGCGAGAGATAAAAATATATTGTGATATTTTGGTTCTGGGCATATTCAACGAAATTTGTGAAAATGTCTATTAATTCTGGGGAGAGTTCATATAAATTGTTATAAAATAAGGGACTATCCGACAACAAATAATTCTTTGTTTCATTTTCAACATCATCAAAAGATTTTTTAACAAATTTTTCTCCATAAGAAATAGTTCCATCCATATTTATAATATTATTTAAGCCAAAACGTAATTCTGTGGCATTTACTCGTTCTTTTTTATCATCAGACATATTCATATTCATCAGATTATTAACAGACTTCACCAGATAAATCCGTGAAAGTAATGTAGGATATTTACCTAAAGTTAATGTATCAAATATTGAAATATGAGAACTACTACCAATTTTTTTCATTATCACGCATCTATCCAGCCCAAGACGTCCATTGGGGGCATATTCTGAATTTAAGCTCCATGGATCAAGTCCTATAATTAAATACTTAGGGATATTTTCTTTTTGAAGATATAATCCAAATAGGCCTATTTCATCAATTATATTGGAACCACTATTAAAATTATTCATATAATGATTACTTTCACTAATTATACATGAAAATATTACATCATCAATTAATGCAACATGACTGGAGCCCAAAATTATCACATCACGATGGATTGGATCACGACTAATATATTCAGTCCTATACTTTCCCTCATCTAAATTTAACCCATAATCAGTCACATTGCTTCCGTTCAGCAAAATATCCACAATTTCAGTATAATATTCATCATCCTTAAAAAGACCATCAGGATCGACTGTATAGGTAAAACCTGCAACACACAAGAGTAGGCCAACAGTCAAACACACAAAAACAAAAAATAAATCTTTACTGTTCATATTTCATCTAAAACTGAAAATACAGAAACTCCGATGTTGTTTGGATAGAGATAATCGCACATACTGCCACTATAACAGTAAACAATGTCCAGATAAGAGATAATCTGTAATTGATAGGAATATTTATGGGTTTAAAGAGTTCCACCTGAAATTGTTTCTTCGATGCTAAAACAACAGAATAATTACGGGTGATCTCAGAAAGATTGGGCAAAAGCATTGCAATTAAAAAACTGATAATAATTGAAAGATATCCAATCATACCTCCAAGTGAGTTCATTGTTTCAAGGCCATCATTTACAGCAAATGGCAAATGGGGTAAACCTGCTGATATACTAATCCCATTAATTCCGGCCATTCCTTTCAAAATGACAATTGCACTCATAACAGAATCGGCCCTGAAAAACACCCATCCAATAACAACAGCCACAAAAGTTACAAACCAGCAAAATCCAACATGTAGTTTTATCCCGGTCTTTCTCCAGAGATGGTTTATACAAAGGTATAACCCATGAAGCCCTCCCCAGATAATAAAAGTCCAGCCTGCACCATGCCAGAGTCCACCAAGTAACATAGTTATCAGAAGGTTTCTAAGTTGGGCAGGAAAACCATACCAACTACCTCCAAGTGGAATATAGAGATAATCACGAAGCCAATTTGAAAGCGTAATATGCCAGCAACGCCAAAAATCAATGATTGATGTAACCTTATATGGCGAGAAGAAATTGACAGGAAAATGAATGTTAAACATCAAAGCAATGCCAATTGCCATATCAGAATAACCTGAAAAATCAAAATACAGTTGAAGTGAATAGGCAAGTGCTCCAAACCATGCCTCAAAAAACATTGGAGTTCCACCTGCAGCAACAGCTGAAAAGAAAGGAGTTGCAATGGTTGCAAGTGAATCGGCAATTATCACCTTCTTTGCAAGACCCATAAAAAAGAAAAATATTCCAAGGTTGATATTATCCCAGTTAACTTTGTAATTATCATGATCTTCAAACTGATGAATGATGTCAGCATGATGGTAAATCGGACCAGCGATAAGATGAGGGAAGAACGTTACAAATTGGAGATATGAGATGGGATTTACTTCCTCGACCTTTCCATGATAAGTATCTGCTAAAAATGCTATCTGGGTAAAGGTAAAAAATGATATCCCAAGTGGAAGAACAATCTCCTGCATCGGTATGCTAAAACCAATAGCATCAAGATTAACAATTGCAAAATTAAAGTACTTATAATAACCAAGCAGGAGAAGATCACCTGCTATTCCACAAAAGAGAATTGGCTTTAACCACTTCTGATGATCTTTTTGACTGACAATAAGCGATTTTCCAATCGAGAAGTTAAACAGAATGGAGATTAAAAGAAGGGGTAGATATTCGGGTGTTAACAGTGCGTAGAAGAGAAGTGATGCGCAGGTAAGAAACAACTGGCATATAAACTTTGCCCCCCCCCTGTCTGATATCTTACAAAGTAAATAAAATAATATTATAGTTATTGGCAAAAAACCAAACACAAATGAAAGCGAATTAAAAAACATGGTGATCGAAATTTCTTCTTCTTTTATATATCATGAACATTATTCGTATTAACTATGTTCATTCATCTGACAAATAATGATCATGACCATTTTTGATATCATTTTCGTTGATTTAACCAAAATAACGATTGGTTGTGTGGTGATGACTCATATCATTGAGAACTATAAATGAATAAATTATATAATGAAACAACAATCTTTCAGATAGGTCAGAACTTTCAGATCCTTCAACATGAGCTTTTTCTATTGGACGGAAAGAGTACTATTCTTAAAGGTTCAACCAAGATTCGGACAAAAAAAGTTCAAATGCCCCAACCCGGATTTGAACCGGGGACAACCAGATCTTCAGTCTGGCGCTCTCCCAGTCTGAGCTATTGAGGCACATAACACACATCTCAAACGTGCTTATACAAATAAGCAGGACATCAATATAAAACTTTTCATCAACAAAAAATACAGATATTATATTTTTATGAACTTTAAAACCAGAATATTTACTAATGTTTTTTAAAAAACGGAACAACGGTTTTGATTCCGTTAAGTTATCCGCCGATCTCTCATTAAGAACTGCAAAAGTAGTGCACCTTACCCACAATGATTTTGATGCCGTGGGCGCTGATGCAATACATCGAATGCGATACAAAAAAGAGGGAGTGTACACTATTTTCAGTTCGGTAGGAAAGTTCCCGCACTATCTTGAAGCAATTTCACAAGTTCCTGGAAAAGGTGATATCCTCTCAATCAGTGACCTTGCATACAGAAAAGGGATGGATGGACATCTGCGTAAAATTCGCAGAAAAGGGTGGACAATAGAGTGGCGTGATCACCACAGATGGAATGAAGAAGAGATTAACACCACAAAAACTCTTGTCGATCAACTCCACCTTGATACAAGTAAATGTGCATGTGGAATATGTGCAAAAGACTTAATGCCTGACGATGTCACTTCAGAAGAGATCGCGTGTGTTGTCTGTGATTATGATCTCTGGAAACGAAAGGACCCACGTTCAGAAGTGCTTGGTCTCATACTCCAGCGCCCAGAAAACCGGGAACATGTAAGAGATCTCATGATGATCGGAGTCTTTGAAGATCAAAAGATTCGCGAAGAATATGAAGACATCCTTCATGAAATGAATAATGCAATGGAACGCACAAAAAAGCATTCCCTTATCCTTGGAAAAAAATATAGAACTGTTGTCTCACCCCTCTATGGCTATCCAAGCGAAACAGCAGCGTTCATTCGAAAAGAACTAAGTTCTGATATTGAAATACTTGTATCTGATACCGGCAGGTTTTCAATAAGATCAGTCCCACCAGTAAGCCACTTAATTGCACGCGAATTTGGAGGTGGTGGTCATCCCAATGCCGCCGGTGGAAACTTCAAATTCTCAATAATTGATAAACTTACACTTAAAATCCTAAAACATAACAAACATTTCTATATTATTGCAGAAATTGCAGATACCACTTAACCTCATTCTACAATTTCAATCTCAATCTCTGAACTATTTACAACATCAATCCAACACCTGGACTCATCACCGGTACCAAAACCGGCAACCCTGATTTTATCGGGATCCATAATCTCAAGAAGTTTTGAATATGCTTCATAATCAGGATCTATTACCCAGAAATTTCGGATATCATAATTATCCATTAAGTCCGGAACAATATTTATCATATCAGTCCTGACAATCAAAATACTCTGATACTCAAGAAGTGACTCAACCTCCTCTCTCTTTTCAGTATCAAGCCAAAAAATAGTTCTTGGAGATGAAAGTAACTCCAATTCAAGTTCATCTGTAATATCTGCATGAAGGATATGCCCTCTCACATTTCTATCACGCATCTTTCGAAGAATGGTCCTAAACGACGAAAAAAGTTCCTCAGTACAATCCTTCTTCAAAACACTTAAGGCGGGAAGAGCAGATAGCGCATGTGGAGTAATTCTTGTGATTAATTCCGCATCTTGTATTAGATCAGTTACAGTATCAGGGTTTCCAGTCTCTGAACCGATAAACTCCGTTAATCTTGATCCCAAAAACCGCCCCCCTCCACATGGAAACTCTATCCTTGCATTCAGCTGTGAAGAAAGAGAGCGCTCAAGATAAAACGAATTTAAATCCACCTCGCGTCCGGTATTTTTTTGGACGAATCCAGCCAGATCTGAAAGGTTAGGCTCATCGGGATTGCTCCCAAGCGAAAGCGTAGAAAAATGTATTTTTTTACTCATAAAAAATATTCATCTCACATTATCCATATCTACTATATAGCATTATTTTCTAAAATATAAGCAATGAATAACCGTCCTTTTCTTGTAACCTGTGGCCTTCCATATACAAATGGATTTTGTCACTTAGGACACCTCCGAACATATGTGCCAGCTGATTTCTATGTTCGGTTTATGAGACGTAAAGGAGAAGAAGTTGTATTTATTTGTGGATCAGACAACCATGGCACTCCAGTCGTTGTAAACGCAGAATCTGAAGGCATCTCCCCAAGAGCACTCTGTGAACGCTATCACGAACACTTTAAATCGACCTTTGAACGAATGGAGGTCAAATTTGATCACTTTGGAATGACTGATGATCCAGCCACCCATAAACGCGCTACAGATATAGTAACCCGCCTGATAAAGAACGGATACGTATACCCAAAGGTGATACAGCAGGCATACTGCCCAAAATGTAAAAAATTTCTGCCTGATAGATTTCTTGAAGGCATATGCCCATACTGCCATAAACCTGCAAGAGGAGATGAATGTGATCAGGGTTGCGGTAAACATTTAGAACCTGGAGAAATTCTTGAACCAACCTGCAAAATCTGTGGAACACCTGCTGAATTTCGTAATCAGGAACACTACTTCTTTAAACTCTCAGAATTTAAAACCTGGTTAAAAGAACATCTAAACAGACTTAAGGGAACTGATAATGCAATCAATTATGCCCTTGGATGGATCAATGAAGACCTCCATGACTGGTGTATAACAAGAACCCTTGAATGGGGTGTAAAATTCCCTGGGCGTGACGATCTTGTCGTATATGTATGGGTAGATGCACCTATAGGCTACATTGCCTTCACAGAAGAGTGGGCTGCTAAAAATGGAAAAGACTGGAAGGATTACTGGTGTGGTGATGATAACCGTGTTACACATTTTATCGGACAGGATATCACCTATCATCACTGTGTTTTCTGGCCGGCAATGCTCCATGGCGCAGGATATAGTGCCCCGTATTCGGTAATAGCGTCTGGCATGGTAAAAATTGACGACCATAAATTTTCAAAATCTCGTGGATATGTCGTATTTACCAATGAGGATTACCTTGATCAAGGATTACCTGCAGACTATCTACGCTACTATCTTTTAGCATACACAAGTCATACAAAAGAACTAAACTTTTCATGGAAACTCTATCAGGAACGGATTAATTCAGAAGTCGTCAATACTCTTGGTAATTTCATTTACAGATCCTTAAACCTGTCATACAAAAAATTCGGAGGAGTTCCGGATGTTCCTGTTAATGCTGAGATAATGACAAAGATATCAGAAATAATTACGACCGTCAGCAATTATGTAGAGGCCTATGATTTCAAGGGAGCTGTTGACTCTATCCTTACACTTGCAGCCTATGGAAATAACTATATTCAGTTAAAAGAACCCTGGAAACTTGCAAAATCAGATCCTGAGGCAATGGCAGAGGTTTTAAAGAACTGTCTCCAAATCTGTAAAGCCCTCTGTCTGCTTATTGAACCTGTAATGCCAGAAATGGCTCGAAAATTATGGGATCAACTTGGAATGAATAAAGTCAAGCCACTTGAAACTTGTGGATTTGATGAATGTATTGTTCCAATAAAAAGCGGAAACCTCCCGGAACCTGTGATAATATTTAACAAATTAGATGATGAAATTATCACAAAATTAGACGAAAAACTTCAAAAACAGGTAGAACAACTAACCCTTAAAGAGACAAAGATGACAGAATTAAAAGAGATAGAGCAAAAAGTGGCAGATAAAAAAGAAACAAAGCCGGAATCAAAAGATACTAATAATGAAATTAGTATTGAGGAATTTGCAAAAGTAACACTTAAAACCGGCATAGTAATCTCGGCAGAAAAAGTTCCAAAATCTGAAAAACTCTTAAAACTTCAGATAAATACTGGGACTGAAACAAGACAGGTAGTTAGTGGAATTGCAAAATTCTATGAACCTGAAGAACTTGTAGGAAAGGAACTAATAGTTGTCTGTAACTTAAAACCGGCAAAAATTTTCGGAATTGAAAGTAATGGCATGATACTTGCAGCAGGAGATAACGCCTCACTGCTTACACCTCTAAAATCAGTGGAACCAGGAACAAAAATAAGATAAGTTAAAACCTTATTTTTTAGGCAGGTGAAAACCATCTTTTTTATCGGATGTTTAAGCCTGTACCCTCTAAAGCATTTTGTATCTTTTCTTTTATTTCAGGATTTGTCTCAACAGCGATGGCAGATTTAAGAGAGTTAATAGAAGCCTTATTACCGATAAGAATCAAACCGGTAGCCGCCATTCCTCTTGTATAATGATGTTCATCCGAAAGTAGCCTGATAAAAACATCTTCAGACTTTGCAGGAGATAATTTTGTCAGAGATTTTACTGCCATATATCGTACATGATCTTTTTCATCATCGGCAAGTTTAGTCAGAGCGGCGATAACATCATCACGAACAAGTCCTATTTTTCCAAGTGTTTCAGCAGCACGATATCTTATTACCCAGTTCCCATCAGATAATAATGAGATAAGATCTGGAATAACAGACTCCCCCCCTGTAGCAATTTCATATGTTGCAAGGTTTCGTTTTGATTTATCAGGTACAGTAAAAGCCGCAACAATATCTATAGCATTCATACTTACAATTAACCCTGACAGAAAAAAAGTATTAGTATGTTGAAGTAAATCCAACAGTCTGCGCCAGATCAAAGAGACCTGATGCTGATGAACTCTGTCTGTCCCAATAGTCTGTTGATATATTGGTATTAGATACATCACCAGCCACAGTATGAACTGATGATTTCACCCCGGCCTGTCCTACAGCAAGACCATCCTCACTGGTGGAAAGACCCTTTGCATCAAATCCATATCGTAAACTTACCGGCACATCATCAGTTGCAGAAATTGACCGACCACCAACTGTAGTAACAGCTGCAACTTCCTGAACATCCATTAAGCCTTCAGTACTGACAAGTGAGGAATACCCGCCGGCCTCTTTATCTGAACCACTTGCAAAGACACAACGTGGTTCTGTTGTAGATGTTGTTCCACTTCCGTCAGACTGAATTGTAGACTGTTCCTCATAGATTAATCTGCCATTTTCAGCGGTATCAGCCTGATAATTCATGACATGCATAGCTTCAAGATTATCAGCAGCTACTGATGCATTTGAGCCATCCATCGAGAAATCTTTTCGATATGTTGTTGACCCATCTATGGCAGATGTTCCTTCACGATATGTCGTTGTTGATCGCTTCTCGCCGTCAAGCATTGGAAGTTGATTCAAATTTGATTCAGAAAGACTTCCCTGTTCCCACGACATGTCATGATCTACCATAAATGTCCCGATACATGTTGCATCTATGGTTGAGACCACTCCGGACTTATCATATGTTGCAGATGTAGGTCTGATAGCGGTTGTCAACCCCGGAACTATCAGCATAATAACAATCAACAACAGGCACAGCCCGTATATTCTTGATTTAATCACTTTATTCAACCCCATCAGATAATGGATCACTACCCATGATTAGGATAGATTAACAAATTTTGGTTTAGGGTGCTTATATATCTTCGCTAAAAATCACGTAAAATTTAGCCTTTATTTACAAAACAATATAAAAATCAAATGATATTTTCAAAAAACAGAGTGATAGAAGACCAAGGTGTACTTAACCAAGGTAATCCGCAGCCTTTGGAATTTCTTCTTTTAGGCCTTTTCTTTTACGAATACCAAGCACAATTTCCTTTGACATTCCACCTGGAACAACTTCAAATCCGGCAAACTCTGTGCTCCACATTGCGCGACCTTCTGTCGCAGATCTGACGTCTCCTGCAAATCCAAATAATTCTGCAACAGGTGCTCTTCCAATGACAGTAATAGTATCACCTTCACTGTTCATATCAAAGACCTGTCCTCTTCTGCTCTGAATCTGAGAGGTTGCACTTCCCATATGTTCCTGTGGGACAGTAATCTGAAGTTTCTGGAGAGGCTCTAGGAGTGAATCACCTGCAAGGAGAAGACCTCCCTTAATTGCACTTCGAACTGCTGGAATAACCTGGGCAGGTCCTCTGTGAATTGCATCCTCGTGAAGCTTTACATCAACAAGTTTGATGATAAGATTCTGAACTGGCTCATCTGCAAGTGGACCACCATCAAGTGCTTCATGAATACCATCAATTACAAGTTCCATTGTTTCATTCAGATACTGAATACCTTTTGTCATATCAAAGAACATACAAGTTCCATAGATATCTACAAGATTCTTGGCTTCTTCTTTGTCAAATCCAGCCTTGACAAGCGTATCACGACGTTCAATGGATTCAAGATTCATGGTAATCTCATGATTCTTGATCATCTCCACGATCTCAGGTTTCATTGGTTCAAGGAGGAAATAGAATCTGTTGTGCCGGTTTGGTGACTTACCTTCCACAGGGCTTGTGAGAGGCTCTGTGATAGTCTCACGATAAACAACAATTGGTTCAGATGTAACAATTTCCACACCCTTGTCACGCTTGATACGGCCGGTGATAATCTCAAGGTGAAGTTCACCCATACCTGCAATCAGGTGTTCTCCGGTCTCTTCGTTGATAGTAACCTTAAGTGTTGGATCTTCCTTTCCGACCTGCCTTAAAACCTCAACAAGTTTTGGCAGATCCTTCATATTCTTTGCCTCAACTGCGACAGTAACAACAGGCTCAGAGTAATGTTCAAGTGACTCGAATGGAACCATATCCATTAAGCTAGAAACAGTAGATCCAACAATTGCATCTTTCATACCGGTTACTGCTGCTATGTTTCCTGCATAAAGTTCAGGCACTTCAACACGGGTAGGTCCCATAAAGATACCAACCTGCTGAAGTCTGTTGACCTTCTTTGCAGTTCCCATAACATACATTTCATCTCCACGACAGAGTTTTCCTGAGAAAAGACGACCTGTTGCAACTTCTCCTGCATGAGGATCAAAGGAGATATCAGTGACCATCATACAACTTGGCGCTGTTGGATCACAGGTGATCATACCTTTTCCTTCTGGAGACTCCGGATCTCCATGCCAGATAACATGGACACGGCGAGGTTGTGCTTCCTTTGGATTTGGAAGATGTGTTACCACCATATCAAGAACAACCTGACAGAGAGGACTTTTCTTTCCAAGAGTTTTCATGTCACCGCTTTTACAGTATCCATAAACTTCTTTAAAGGAAATCCCACTGCTTTTCATGAACGGAACGGAGATTGCCCAATTGTACAGAGCTGAACCAAAAGCAACAGTTCCATCAGCTGCATTAAGTTTCCAGCCATTATTGTACATCTCTTCGTTCATTCCCTTGATGAGTTTATTGACTTTATCAATAACCTTACCAAGACGGATCTGCATCTCCATATCATCAACCTTAAGTTCATTGATCAGACGATCAACCTTGTTGATGAACAGAACTGGCTTTACACGCTCTTTAAGAGCCTGTCTGAGCACAGTTTCAGTTTGAGGCATAGTTCCTTCAACTGCATCGACAAGAACTACTGCTCCATCCACTGCTCTCATAGCACGGGTAACATCTCCACCAAAGTCAACGTGACCTGGTGTATCAATCATGTTGATGAGATATTCCTTTCCGGCATATTCGTGGACCATTGATACGTTAGATGCATCAATTGTGATACCACGCTGCTGTTCTTCTTCATCAGAATCCATCCAACAGGCTTTCCCTGCAAGATCTTCACTGATAATACCGGCTCCAGCAAGAAGGTTATCAGAAAGTGTGGTTTTACCGTGATCAATATGTGCAACAATACCAATGTTTCTGATATGCTCTGGCTGGTTCATGAGCTGCATTACGCGCTCTACTGTCTTCTTCCCTCGACTCATATTTCACCTTAGTTTTTTTAAAAAAAAAGTATGGAATTAAAAATTGGGACTAACGTGCTGACTTTGCAACACGTTCTCTTTCTTCACGCTTGGCTACTGAATAGCACTTGGGATCACTGTTCGCGGCAGCGATAAGTTCATCGGCCAGAGCATTAGCGATTGTTCTTTTCTTCTTATGAGATGCTGAGTAAACACCATCAGATATAAACTTGATAGCTGTGTTTACACGGCGCATTGGTGCAGTATCAACAGACTTTGGAACGTTAATACCACCATATTTCAAACGAACGGTCTCTTCACGTGGACCTGCATTTGCAACTGCATCACAAAGAACCTCAATTGGGTTCTTCTTTGTCTTCTTATTGATGATAACAAAGGCATCGCGCATTGCACGGATTGCAAGCTGCTTTTTACCAGTATTATTCTCATTCTGCATGAGACGGTTAATCAGCCGCTCTACAATGAGCATATTGGATTTATTAAATTCCTGACGGGTGAGACGGCCGCAAGAATGTGGCACAATCATTGATGTCAGGTTAACATATCTTGCAATTCCCGGATCGTTAATATTTGCCTCAGAAACATCCCACTTGTTGAAAAGCAGTTTTGTCTGGGCTGATACTTTTTCTTCTGACATCAAGATCACCTGCGTGGTTTTTCCTTTCTTCCGGTTACAAGTTCATGGAGACAGACATTGTTGACCTTTGTGACCACATAGCGAACCCCAGGAATATCTCCCATGGAACGACCAAGACGACCACCGATGCCTTCAACCTCAACTTCATCGTGTTCATCAATAAAGTTGATTGCACCGTCCCCTACTGCAAAAGCAGAGACCTGTTTTCCATTCTTGATAAGCTGAACTCTGACACACTTACGAATTGCAGAGTTCGGCTGCTTGGCTTCAACACCAATTTTTTCAAGTACAATTCCACGTCCCTGTGGCGCGCCCTGTAAAGGGTCTGCCTTTAACTTTAATCCACCAGCGCTCCGAGCATATTTCGGGTCACTCCAGCGGAATCTGTGCTGATCACGTTTTAGTTTACGTGCTGCAAATTTACCCTGTCCCATTACATCACTCTGTAAAATTTCGATATTTTTCCTATCGAAGTCACGGTTAGTTCAAAGCGCGGCAGTATAAGAATATCTTATGCCAGCATTGAAACCTGTCTATATACGTTAACACTACTGCAATATAATAGTTATATCCGGTGCATACATTATAACATGCAGATTAAACTCTACAAGGAGGTATCCTTTGACGCTTCTCACAGGCTTCTGACTTATGAAGGCAAATGTCATAATCTCCACGGCCACCGTTGGAAAGTGGAGATCTGGATTACAGGTGTACCTGATGAGAAGACAAACATTCTGGTTGATTATAATGATCTCAAAAAGATAGTCGAAAGATTTGATCATGAGATCATTTTAAACGCAGCAGATCCACTTGTTTCGAGAATTGAAGAGTTTCATCCGGTTGTGACCACACCAGGAGACCCTACAAGTGAACTTTTGGCAGAACTCATCAGAAATGACATTGAGTCACAATATAAAGAATCGGGCCGAAATATTACTGTAGATCTAATAAGAGTCTGGGAATCACCTACCTGCTATGCAGAACTTGATAATAAAAGTAGATGAGGTTGGAGCGCGGATTATGAGGGTTGCTGAAATTTTTACAAGCCTGCAGGGGGAAGGGTTAACAAGTGGATACCCTACACTTTTCATACGTCTTGCTGGCTGTAATCTGTCATGTAAATACTGTGATACACCAGCGACAAATCTTCCAGGGAAGATAATGGATATAGAATCTATCCTTTCAATAGTAAAGAAAAGCCTTGTCAGAATGGTCTGTATCACCGGAGGAGAACCTCTTCTCCAGAGTGATGAACTTTTAACACTTCTTATAGGAATTACAAAACTTGGAAAAGAGATAACTATAGAGACCAACGGCACAATAAATTTTAAACAATATCAACCATTTGCCTCAATCTGTATGGACATAAAATGTCCCTGCTCTGGCGAAAGCAGTGATTCTTCACTATTACAAGATATTACTGTAAAGGATTCGGTAAAATTTGTAGTAGATACCATGGAGGATCTGATATATGCACAAAATATAATATGTAAGCAGGAGATTAAAGGGGAGATCTTTTTTTCTCCAGTATTTGGCGCCGATTACCATAAAATCGCAGAATTTATTCTTAATGAAAATCTTCCTGTACGTATGCAACTACAATTACACAAATTTATAGGGGTGCAATAATGAAGGCTGTATGTCTCCTCTCAGGAGGAATGGATTCTTCTACTCTTGCTTACCTTGCAAGATCTGAAGGATATGAAATCCTTGCTCTTCACTTCAGTTATAGACAGAAGACTGAAAAGAAGGAACGTGAATGTGCGAAGATAATTGCACATAATCTTAATGCTATAGAATTTTTTGATGTGGATCTTACATATCTTGAGAAGGTTGGAGCCTCAAGTCTTACTGATCCAGCAAAAAAAGTAAAAAATCATGCAGATGCTGGTGAAGGTATTCCTGAAACTTATGTGCCATTTCGCAATGCAACTCTTCTTTCGATTGCAACAAGCCTTGCTGAGGCACGAGGGGCAGAGGCCATTTTTATCGGTGTTCAGGCATCTGACTATTCAGGGTATCCTGACTGTAGGCCGGAATTCATTTCTGCGTTTCAGCAGGCAATTAACACCGGCACTAAACCTGAAACCTCAATTGAACTAAAAACACCCTTCGTGACCCTTAATAAAACTGAAATCTTGAAGATAGGAATGGATCTTAAGGTTCCATATAAAGATACATGGTCCTGTTATCAGGATAATGAATGTGCATGTGGATTATGTGGATCATGTCATTTCAGACTTGAGGCCTTTAAAAATCTTGGGATTTCTGATCCTATAAATTACAGGTGAATAGGATAATACTGGTGAATTATGGATTTATATCGTGGACGAAGACTTTCTGTTGAAGAAAAGACATTTATTCTACCTGATGGGGCGGAAAAGAAAGGAATCGTTGTTCATCCAGGAGAAGCAGTTGTAATTCTCCCACGAATCGGTGATGACTGTCTCCTTCTTAAACAATGGCGTTTTGCCATTAATTCGTGGATATATGAGGTTCCGGCAGGTAAAATTGAAACTGATGAAGATATTCTCTTTGCTGCAAAACGTGAACTTATCGAGGAGACTGGCTATACTGCCGGTAATATTATTCCAAGAGGCTATATTTATCCATCGCCGGGCTATACTGATGAAAAATTATGGCTTTTTGAAGCATTTGATCTAAAACCCTGCACAGATTATTCACCTGATGATGATGAAAGAATTGAAGTTATAAAAGTTCCTCTGACAAAAATCTTTGATATGATCTCGGAAGGGGAAATTGTTGATTCAAAGACGATGGCAATACTTCTAAAATGTTGCGGAAAAAGATTATGAAGCGAATTTTGTCTATAATTATAATAGTTATCTTTGCAGTTATTGCCTGTGGATGCACTGCAGGTCCTGAAAAAAATGTAACTATGTCATTTACTGTAGATGATAATGGCGGGATAATCATTAGTATCCCGGAGCCTTCTATAGTAGAGACACCTCTAAATCTATCAGATAACACATCAGATGATGTAACTGTTGAAGAACTGACTTTTGTAACCTTTGATAATAACTGCTCTGCTGTTCTGATAACACCAGATAATCCAAAAATAGGAGTTATTTGGGTTCCAGGAGCCGGTGTTCCTGCGGCCGGTCATATCAGTCATCTCATCCCTCGTGCTAAAGAAGGGATTGCAACTGTTGTAGTTGATGTCCGGGGAAATGGCGGGAAAAGTCAGGGATATCCTCTTGATATGGAGAGAGACTTTAATACCTTTGCCGAAGGAAAATGGCCACAGCAATATCTTATCTATACTGACTGTATCTCTGCAAAAAATTACCTTGTGAAAAGATTTGGGGATATTCCGGTATACATTATTGGTGAGTCTAATGGTGGGCGTTATGCAGCAATAACTGCCGCAATTGATCCTTCATTTGACGGATATGTAGGTATTTCAACATCTGGATATGAAAGAATCGGAGATAACTATGAAGAACCTGCAAGGAGTTTTCTTTTAAGCGTTGATCCATCAGTTGCTGTTCCAAAGATTACTCCAAGGCCGGTAATTATTTGTCATGCATCTGGCGATGACATTATACCAATTTCTGACGGAGAAGCCTTATCAAAGATTGCCGGAGAGAATGCTGAATTTATTACATTTAACGGGACTCATGGAATTAATGGAGAGATTGAAGATAAAATAATTAATATATTGTTGAATATTTCTGATAAGAATGGCAAATATTAAAAACAATATGTGCATTGATAGAATCATATTTATATATAAAAATAAAAAATGATGCACACATTATGTATCCAGTCGTCCAATGTCATTCTTATAATTGGGAGAATTTTTGATTATGTTTGTGTTCCCAATCCCAAAAGGTTATAGTGAGGAACCTGTTTGGACTGGCACAATTTTTTTAATAAACGATAAATTTGAATCAATTTTACATTATACTGAAAATTCTACCGGATGGGATTTTTCATTAACCAGAATTCATGAAGAAGAAGGGTATGATAAAAATCATCCTATTGCAAAAGCCTCAAGGCTTCATGCTATAAATGAAATATCTAAAATTAATCCAAAAACAGGGACAATTATTGAAATTGATTCATCCTCTGGATTTCTTTTAAAAGAGATAAAAAATATTTTCCGGACGTTTTCTTAATTGGATCTGACTGTATTTCAGAATCTCTTGAAGAAATTGCGGATAATAAATTAAATATACCTTTAATTCAGTTTGATTTGGTAACCTGTCCATTACCAGATAATTCTGTGGATATTGTTATCGCATTAAATGTGTTAGAACATATTGAGGATGATATAACCGCCATTAAACAAATTTATCGAATATTAAAACCAGGAGGATATGCAATTATTGAGGTTCCAAGAAATCCTAATCTCTATGATCTTCATGATGAGAGACTAAAACACTTTAGAAGATATCAGATGAATGATCTTATTGATAAGGTTTCCAATGTAGAGGCTGTTGCATTAAAGTCTTACATAATAATTAGGTAAAGTATTTCTGCTGATCCACATTTTCTTGAGAT
>CAYSSW010000007.1:26723-60435 GCA_964434005.1 uncultured Methanospirillum sp. | reverse complement strand
AGATAATATATCCCGTCAGGCATATCTGAAGTTATTGTAAATGGAAAATCCATGGTAGCATGAGGGGCAAGGCGTCTCTTTGATGAATATGTGTCATAATTTAAGACAGTTATCTCCTTATTTGTAGCAATCAGTCTGCCATCGGTGATATCAACCGAAGAATTTCCACTATTTACTATTGTAACGGTTACAAGTCCTGTATCTCCATTAATTAAAACCTCAGGATCAATCTTGTAGGATTGTACTGATACTGATCCTCCATCATCTGCGGCAGAGCAGGTTATCGGGAGAGACAGAATTGCAAGAGCCAAAATTGACATATATATTGGGGCCGGAATATTTCTCCATATTTTTTCCGCTATTCTTGAATGCTTCATACAGTTCATACGACCTCTTTTAGAGAAAAAAATCTCTTCTTAATATATTAATACTTTAACATAAAGAGAATTTGCACGAAATCTGGTTGAATGTCCGACTATAAAGTTGGGTATTATAAAAAGAATTTTTTTGAATAATTTAAATTATTTTGAATTATTGATAGAATCAAGTTCAGTTATGAATTGCCTCACCGTTTCAAATCTCTCTTCCGGATCTGCTTTAAGTACATGAATAATTATCTCATCATAGATCTCAAGTTCCTTTGAAAATTCTGACGGTAGGGGAAATTTGTTCTTTTGAATGTTTAGAAACATCTCTGCCATGCTTTCTGTATCATACGGAAGCCTTCCACATATCATCTCATAAAAGAGCACTCCAAGTTGATAGATATCTATTCTTTGATCCCCGGAGCCATAGATTTTTGGATCTAACTGTTCAGGAGTGGCATATTGAAGAGAGAAACTCATATTCCTTGTCGTATCATCACGTGCAAGTGATCTTGAAAGTCCCCAGTCACTTACCTTACAGACTCCTTCATCAGTTACAAGGATGTTTCCCGGTTTTATATCCCGGTGAATTACCTTTTTGTCATGTGCATATATAAGTGCTGATGCAACATCATGAATAATTGACACCGCCCTCTTTGGAGGTACAGGCCTTGTAAGTTCCCGAAGTGTCCTTGGGATATATTCAATCTCCACGTATGGGATTGGATAGACATTCTGGTCAAGGATTTTTACAATATTTGGATGGTCAAGTTCACGCCAGACCATAATCTCGTTGAGGAAGGTTTTACCACTATCTTCATCGGGAGAAAATGGAATCTTCAATGCAACAACTGTATCATCGTTTCTGACCGCCCGGTATACAATTGCCATTCCTCCGCTTCCAACAACACTGATATCATGATATTTGTTAGTTAGTGCTTCAGGAAATGAGATTGGAGTATTACCAATCCGTATTGTCTGATGCCCAGTGTCTGTCATTGTAACATTTCTTGTGATAGATCCAAGTACTACAGCAGATTCATCTTTTTTTATGATATGACCACAGAAGAGTGAGAAGACTGCTCCCGGTATATATTGTGTGCTTATTATCAGGATTGACACTCCTGGAATCGAGAAGAGAGGGATTCTCACGGTCATTAAAAGAATCATTCCAATAATTGCAAAGAGAATATGAAAGAGATGTAATGGTTGCAGAGGTCGATTCTGTTTTAGTGACCATACCTGTGTTAAGGAAGAGAGAACAAGGACTGACTGGACTCCGATAACTGCAAGAGCAGTAGCTGGTAGCCCGTTATCCGGTGTCCCGTTTAAGTAAATCTGATATGTCAGATAAATTCCCATCGAAATTACCGGAAGACAACTTAAGATATGCCCGATAGAAAGTAGTCGTCTTGTTTTTGCAGGCAGATCATATCTATAAGAGGCCCCCATCTTTATTCCGGCGAGTACGACCGTTCCAAATATCAAGAGAAAGACAATTATTGAGAGAATCCCGATTATACTGTCAGAAAATCCGCCCTCAAATTTTGGAGGAGGTCCTGTCTGAACAAGTTGAGGACCAAGATCTGTCTCAATTATTTGGAGATGATTTGAGGCATTTTCACCGGATGCATTGAAATGCATATCTGCAAAGCATGTGACCGTAAAGCATGAGCTCAGACAGATAAGTAAAAGGATAAGAAATTTCAGGTTCTTTTTTTGTTTTATCATGAGTCACTTAAAAAGATCAGTTTTGCTGAAAAGTTTCCACTTCCAAGAATTATAAGATCGCCATCTTCTAAAGGTCTTTTTTCATTTGCTGTTAAGGGTTCTGTATTTACAAATGTTCCTGATGTGCTTACACAGTCTTCGATAAAAAAACCATCTTCATGGTAGATGTAACAATGCGGGCGTGATACCCTGGACACTGATTTATATTCAGGTGATAATATAACATTTTTGTTTTTTGTAAGTATTGACTCGCCTACAGGGTCTTTTCTGCCTACTGCGGTTTTTTCAGCTGTTAATGGATAAATCTTTCCTTCATCAGGGCCACCTGTCAGATAGAGGCATGGAGAGGATCTTCCAAACTGGTTTACAATCTCACCTCTGACCATTTGTACCTGGTCAGCAAGATCCGGAGTTGCAACCGTCAGAGGCACTTTGGAAAACATGGATAATTTTGTGACTATCGCTTCCATTCCTCCGGGAGAGAGTGAATATTTCCAGACAGGGTGGATACCGGTCATTGTTTCAGAACTCATACCGGCATCTTTGCGGACAACACCTGCAAGGACAAGTTTATCTATGTGTTTACGGATATTTTCATAACTGGTTTTTGTAAGAGCCGTAATCTCCTTAAGTTCCATCGGATGATTTTCAAGATGTGCAAGGATCTGTAATCTTGTTGGATTTGCAAGGGCGTTGAGATAATCTGACATCTCTGCAAGATAATCAGGATCCCTTTTGCCCTGTATTGTTCGATCAGTCATTCTACATCCACCTGATTCTTACTCTCTTGTTGGAATAATATGGCCTTCAAGGCTTTTTGGAATTGACTCATAGTATTTACTTACTGCATCGCTGCCCTTCATGATAAGTCCAACATGACAGGTGCCACTTCCAGGAAAGTTAATTGAGTACATTACTCCTGCATTTTTAGATCCCTGAACATAAACCTGATTTAGTGAAGTGAAACTATCTGCATCTGTTACTTTTTCAGGATGGGTATTACAGATTCGATATCCACGGGCACTCATCCAGGAGTTCTGATATTGTCTTAACTGGTCTACTGTCTGGTCCTCTATATCTTTTTCAAGTGTATATATGAGAACAGAACTTTTATCCGGAGATACTGCTTTTATTGTCGCAATATCTTCATCAAGGTTATTTGCAGATTGTTCCTGCCATCCGGAGGGGATTTCTATCTGTATCCAGTCAGGACTTTCAGTTTTTGTCCAGTCTGAATCAGCAGATGCTACATTGAACATTAAAATGACAGTTGTTAGCAGAAATATCAGTATGTGGGATCTGTTCATTGGCATGGTTATCTTTATGTTCTCATTAGAGAAAGATCTTCTTATCACGATAATTTCTTTATATGTTTTACCCGGTTTCCTTTTACCTTGACAATTCCCATCTTCTTTAAATCGTCAATAACACCTTTAAAAAACTCAGGACTTAAATGGCATTCAACTGTTCCTTTTGGAATATCCATTGTTATATCATTCAGATCAGGTATTGTCAATTCATCAATGGTTTTTTCCGGATATTTTGACAGGAGAGAGACAACATAATCTGCAACATAACTATTCATAGTAAGATCTGTGATCAATTTAAGAATGGCTTCATTATCAGTTGCATCGTTTACAAGGCATGAGATAATCTCTTCAATGTTCTCCAAAAAGAGAATTTCCGGGCCTGCTGTAACTTTAAAGGTCTGTGCTCCAATGATCGAATATTTTGGAAGTATTTTAAATTCCTCTAACTCTTCTGGTTCAATACGAATGTATGGTGGAATAATGACTGTAAATGGGACTTCAATCTGATCATAATCGTTATTTAGTTTAATAGTCTCTTCTGATAATTCAAGTGTGCCTGATCTATATAGATTTGCTATAATTGTTGGCAGATTCCCGGAAGGAAACGCTTTTACTGTTTTTTCAAATGATTCATCATTGTCAATTATTATATCTCCTGCCTTTTTCCCATTAAGCAAATTGTTTAAACACTCATAATCACTCTCTAAATTGTTAAGGACTAACTGAAAATCCTGATATTCTGGTATGTCTTCAAAGGATAAGTGAGGGCAATCACAATCATCATCCTGAGTTTTTTTGAGATTCTCGATATGTTTGTTAATAAAATCCTTTATTCCTTCATATGTTCCCTCAATGGTGAGCAAAATTTCAGTTTGGTGTGATTTTTGGAGTTTAGAGGGGATATCTGCATTTTTTAGTGCTTTTATCATATCCAGTGCATTTTCTTCAGAACGAAAAATAAATTCATGTTCAAGAACCATAATAAATTTTAGACTTTTCTATTAAATTAAATTCTGAAGCATTGAGCTGAGTTTTATATCTCCAATTTTATCAGTTTTAATCCAATCTCCAGATCTTACACGATAAATGAAGGATTCAACCGTTGCATTTGTTAACTTTTCAGCTGCATGTTGATATATGGCAAGTTGCAGGTGCGCCGACCCTATATCTCCGGTTTTGTAATCAACTATAACATAACTGCCATCCGGTCTTTTAAAAAGTCTGTCTATCCTTCCTGATATTACGATATCTCCAATCTCTGTGATAAATGACACTTCACAGTGATCTTCTGTGACAGATTGCATATGTGGATCATTCATAAACCGGTTATATATGTCTGAACAGAATTCCTCTGCCTTCCTGTCACTGATTCCATATTCAAAAAGAGCAATGTGTGGGTCCATCCCGGCAAGTATCATATGTATTAACGTCCCGGTTTCTTCAGGGAGAAGTTCTTCACAGCCTGGAATGATAAATGGACTCTCATTCGAAGGCTGCCTGCTTATTTCTGCTTTTGCAAGGAGCCTGCTCAAACTGTGAATTGTTATCTTTTCTGTTACTTCTTCAGATAGAGGGGCAAACTCCCCAGAACGTGATTTATACTCCTCTTTGAGTATTATCGGTTTTTCGTTTATCAGTTCATGGTCAGATCTGTATCCTTCTCTGATTATAGAAATGTCGACAGGAGTCTGATTGTCCGGAGTAATTCTGATTTTGCCGGTATTCACCGTTGTATCTGTTATATCTAATGCGGTTAAAAGCCAGTCCATGCGGCTCTTTCCATCTGAAAGACTGGTGAAATACTCCTTTGGTTCATCTCCGGAAAGAATTAAATGATCTCTTGCTCTTGTAATTCCAACATATAGGAGTCTTTTCATCTCTGCTTCTTCTTTTTCTTTTTGAATAAAGGAAATTGCTTTATGAACCGGCGTTGGTTTAACTTCAAAATTATTCTCCGGACATGGAATTCTAACGCCAACACTTACGGTGCTATCACCAATAAGTGCGGTATCCATATTTTTACGCTTTGAATTCCCAATATCCGGGAGGATTACAACCGGGAACTCAAGTCCTTTTGAGGCGTGAACGGTCATAATGTTCACAGAAGTCTTTGATAATGCTTCAACTAATGCTTCTCCCTGACGTTCATCTTCTGCAATTGAATCAGAGATGTCATTTACAAGATCAAAAAGTTCATAGGAGGCTTCTTCGCTTCGTTTTCTAACAATATCAACAAATTTAGAGAGGTTTGCAATAGATCCCAAGCCCTCAGAAAGAGCATTATATACGACAAGAATTGAAGATTCACGAATAATTGTTGTAAGGAGTTCAACCACCGGAACTCTTCCTGAAAGATACCTCCATCTTTTAAGGAGCCTGACTGCCCGGTTAATCTTTTCAAAATCCGTTTCATCTGGAGTATTATCTGAATATTTCTTTAATTTATCATATAATGTATGAGCGGCTGATTTTTGAGTTACAATCTTATGGAGCAATATATCTGAAAAAGAGAAGTATGGTGACCGTAAAACTCCATACAGTGAAACATCATCAAATGGCCTTATAAGGAAAGAGCAAAGATTATAGATATCATAAATTTCAGGTCTTTTGTAAAAACCGATACCTGAATGGATATAATATGGTATTCCTTCTGCTTTTAAGGCATTTACATAATATTCAAGATTTGTTCTCTTATCAAGGAGAATTGTAATATCTCCATATTGTACAGGCCTTGTAGTATCATCGGATACAAAAACCTGTTCTTTGTCTTCTATTAGTCTTAATATCTCTCCGGCAATCATCAGAGCTTCAGTCTGCTTTTTTTGAGTTTTTCCGGTTTCAGACTTTTTTGGAATTAAAAATCTGATAGTTCCTCTGCTTTTCTGTCTTGCTTCACAGATTTTTATAGGTTCATATCCAAATTCCCACGGTTTGCAAGTATCTGCAAAGATTCTCTCAAAGATATAATTGACAAAACCTGTGATCTCTGGTGCACTTCTAAATCCAGTATCAAGATTTATATGTTTTCCATGACAATCAGACAGGATTAACTCTTGTGCAACCTTAAATTTTGTTACGTCAGCATCACGAAAGAGATATATTGACTGTTTTGGGTCGCCGACAATGAAGAGGCTGTTTACATCGGGCGATAGTATCCCGGTAATTGAAGTTATTATCTCAAGTTGGGCGGGATCTGTGTCCTGAAATTCATCAACAAGGATATAGTGATATCGCGGCCTGATATGTTTCTCAACAATCTCCTGGTTTTCTTTTAAAAATTTACCTGTTTTTACAATGAGATCTTCAAAACTGTATCCAGATACTTCCCGTTTTCTATTTTCGATTAATTCAGGGTAATAATCTGCAACTACTTTTAGATCATTAAAGAAAGATAATGTATACTCTGTATCAGGGCTGTCTTCATCAATAAAGAGCTCAAAATAGGGTTCGATCTTTTTCAGGGCACTGGTAAGTTCCTTTCTTGCCTGCTTAAAATGGTCAACATCTTCACCCATCACTTTTTTACTACCAACATTTCCTGGTTTGTCTGCAAGGAATGCTTCTGCTGCTTTACATAGTTCACTTATTGAGTTATCTGGTTTGATATCAGAAAGAAACGGGGCTATCCTTGATAGATATTCTGAAGTATTATCTTTATCTCCGGAATAATGTCTTGAAAACCTTATGAGATCATTTTTCGCAGACATTGCTTTCGGATCGTTAAAAAAACTGTCAATTGGTGCTTTACGAACTGATTCAAGTAGTTCCTGCCATTTCCTGATGACAGCACTGTCATCATTTAACTGGAGGAAGAATTCTTCAAAGAATACTGTGTGACTACTGATTAATTTGAGGATAGATCTTAAGTTAGTCTCTCCGATATCAGAAAGCAACCTTACAAGAGCCTCTCTTACAGTTTTATCAGAATCTTCATTGATAAGTTCGTAAAACGCATCATTGATTATTCGATTATTTTGAGTTTCATCAAGTATTACAAAATTTGGAATACTACCTGCTTCTATTGCAAATTCAGATAAAATCTGTCGGCAAAATGAATGAAATGTTTCTACTGGAGCAATAATGATATCATCTACAGCTTGTTTCCATACCGGAGAATCAGGATCTTTATCCTGATTTTCCATAATACCGGCTCGGACTCTTTCACGCATCTCTGAAGCGGCCTTTTCTGTAAAAGTTAAAGTCAGAATATTCTTACATTTAATTTTTTTATCCTGAATAAGGCTCAAATATTTCTCAACAAGGACAAAAGTTTTACCAGTACCAGCTCCTGCGGTTACAACCATACTGCAATCGTGATTTGATATCGCCTCATTTTGACGTACTGTCGCTGCCATTATTGACCTCCCTCTTCAAGATTATCAGAGCCTCTATCTGGAGAATGACGACATATTGTCTTATATGGGCAGTAATCTGAACGTCCACAATTTGAGGCCATATCTATTGGAAATTTTCCGGCAATGATTGAATTCACAGAATCACATACACTTGAAAGAGCAGTTTTCATTACTTCATCCCATTTTAAATCTGATTTGCTGTTAACATTAGGGAGGTAAGCCTTACTATTGGTATCACAGATGCAGATTGAATGCACGATATTGGTTGAAATCTGACAATATGAACCAAAGACCGGAGTATATTCGGTAATGTGTTTGAATGCCAGGATATATAACGGAATTTGCAGTATATCTCCATTTTTTATATCATTTTTTGTTGGAATTTTTCCGGTTTTATAATCAACAATTCCAAAATCGTCATCTGGTGTTATGTCAACCCGGTCAATCTTCCCGGAAAAAAGGATTGATTCAGGAAGATCATATTCTTTATTCAGGTCATAGTTATTGGCGATTTGAACAAGATCTACAGGTTCTGATACTCTTTCCGGGTAGGATTCTGCCATATCGTCATGATCTGCCATTCCAAATGAAAATTCAAGATATTTTGGTGTGAATAACTTTGGATGAGTTTTTTTTGTAGTTTTTAATCTGTCGATCTCTGCATTTATAAACAGGTTTAAGATTCCCGGTTTTCTCCCTCCTAAAAGATTCATAATAGAAGCATCAATCGCAGGAGTCCTATATGCAAGTTTTGAAGATTCTTCGAATCCGATCAATTCAATGATCTCTTTGTACTGATCTTCCAGATCAGGTAACAATGGAACAGCTCTATCTTCAGCCATCTTTCGGTAAAACCTGTATAAAATATTATGGACAAGTGTTCCTTTGACTAATGAGCCGTTCTTGCTGTAATCAGGAAGTGGTTTAATGTGAAGCACTCTTTCAAGATAAAAACAGAAAGGGCAACTGATATAACTCTCAAAAAGACTTGTAGACCAGACGTAATTTTTTCCATATTTCTCTGCAATCTCTGCTGTAATATCATTATCTAATCCAATAATCCCATCATATTCAGATCTATTTATTGACTGTCGGTAATCATGCTCAACTCTGATTCTTGAAATTATATCTCCTATCAATTCAGAGGTATCAATAAACTGAGCGGCCAACTCAAAATCTTCATTTACAATTGCCGGGCCTGCAATACTTGCGGCATCTTCATATCCATATATAGGAGAATCAGAAGTGTTTTCCCAGATTTTAGGTTTACATTTTTTTACAAGAGTATCAAGAAATGATGACGAGATCACTTTTTTTTCATCAGCATTCTGATAATAACTTAAGAAGAGATGCTTTCCGGCCATAAGGGCTGCAATGAAGTAATACTGCTCCTCCATTAGTATTTTGGAGGTAGATCTTGTATCAATCAGGCTGTTCTCTCTTGCAGTCATGAATGGAAGTCCGGTTTTGAGTTTTGGAATTGTACCCTCAATTAAGGAGGCAATAAAAAGGTACTGAAAGTTCTGATGCACAATTTCCCTGATACCGGTAACTGCCACTCCTGCTTCACCTGTTTGCGCTACACCTGATCTATTCTGCATCAAGATCCTTATCATATGGTAAAAATCTGAAAATGAACATACATCCTGGTACATCTGATTTAGTTCTTCAAGAATACTCTTAAAAAGAAAAACCTGTTGCTGCTCATATAAATATAATTCTGATTTATGATTCTTATTCCAACCAAAGATCAAAGACGTAATATCAAAAAATGCTGAAATATGCTCTTTGATAGATCTTCTACTTTGTAATGTTTTTAAAGGTTTTAGGATCTCCTGGAAGGCTTTTAGAGTTTTTTGAATGTTAGATTCTGTTATCTTTGCCTGTCCGGATATTTCGGGATTACCTGTCTGATAACTGATTATTCGTTCGATCTGAGTATCCCAGTCCGGATAACGTTCATCGCATCCATAGGTTCTGCATATTATCTCAAAATCAGCTGGCGAAAACCCATTATATTTAAAATATGGGCTTTGAAAAACTCTGATTATTTTATCATATGAAAAATTACTATCTACTGCATCTGCAATGTGAATAAAAAACGAGATCAGGGCATCATTGCTGATAGGTTTTCCAGACGATGAATGCCATACTATCTGATAATCTGAAAATACCTCACGAACATATGAGAGAGAACTTTTAACGTCTGAAAAGACGACAGCCATATTGTCATATGCTATTCCTTCATCATGTAGTGATCGTATTTTTTTTGCAATCTCTTTAATTTCAGCCTTCTGACAGGTCAATTCTGCATAACTGATATCAGAGCAGGATATTGTGCTTTCATCCTGTTCTTTTGAAAACAGGCAGGTTATTGGTATTTTGTATTCATCAGATACCGGTCTTATTTCATCTGGGTTTAACCAACTGCCAGTATCTGAAAAGATATCGGTGTTTTCTCCATAAGGCATATAATACCTGGCATTATCTGCACTTTCAGCCATCACTGTTATCAGATCTTTTTCAAGTGGCAGGGGTTCAAATAGTCCATAAAAAAAGATATTGTCAAAGGGCAGTGATTTTTCCCCGATTATACTGATAACTTTCTGAAGCATTGTATCTGAATCGACAAGTCCGTCTGCCTCTAATTTTTTTGTATATTCAGAATAGAGAGAAGATATCTGATTACTCTTCTTACTTTGTATCTCGCCAAGACATTCTGGGTAGTCAATCTTTCTTTTAATAAAGACAGAGATTAAGGTTTGAAGATCTGATAGTGTTGATGCAGATAGAATACCGTCACAGAAGAATAGTGATGACTTATCTTTATTCTCATGCATCAGTTCAGAAAGGATTAGGGCTGCCTGATGCTTATGTATAACCTTAACAGGGTCTTTGGAATTTAAATTCTCAAGTATGACTTCACAAAACTGATTTAATGTACAGATATTATCTGAAATAAAGGTAATTTTGTTATCAATCAGGTAGTTTTTTGCCGTTCTAATAAGACGACTTGTTGGAAGTATCAGATAACTGTTAAAAGGACTACTCTTCAGTGCTGTTGCATAACTGTCAAGAACTGATGTAAATTCAAAACCTGGCGGAACCTTTTGCAGTATCTTTGACATGTTATTATTTTTGCTATGGATTATGATAGATTCTTTCAATTGATATTTTAACATTTAGATATTTCATAATGATCAATCGAAAGGTTAATTCATAAGCGGGTTATTATAATTATCATCTCATAAAATAGGGGGGAGTGGGATTGAATGGTTCAACATGATTATTTGCAGTTTTCAAAAGATGATGAGGAAATTGCAACAATCTTCAAAGCAATTGGTCTAAAAATAAATATTTCCCGTGTTTTGGTCATGTTTCTTAAGGGATATGAACTGACTTCGAGGGAAGTGGAAAGATATACTGATCTTAGACAACCTGAAGTCAGTATTGCGATTAACGCTCTTGTAAAGAGACGGTGGGTTGAGGTTACAAGACATATCACAGAGAACAAGGGGCGCCCGATTAAGATCTATTCTCTTGCAATTCAGGGCGATGAAATTCTTGATGAATTAGAAGAGAACATTAAAAGTGACTATTCCAAGCAGATGGAATCAATTGAACGTATAAGAGTGCTTGTGAAGGAAAGATACGAAGTAACAAGAGAACATTCGTAAAAATCCCACAATCCCTTTAAAAAGGTTATCTCTTTGGTTTTTTCTTCTCAAGTGGCCAGAATCTTTTCGTTGGAGCCTTTCCTGAAGAACCTTTTGAATCTGAAGATCTGCCTCTTGTCGATGGCCCGGATGATGGCTGTTGCCTGCCTGTGGATCTCGATCTTGGACCAGAAGGTCTCTTTTCACTATTATCACAAGGCCCGGATCTTCTTGTTTCGACCTTTTCATGACTCCAGGAAGTAACCGGCTCTGTATTTCTTCCTCTTGTGGCACCGGTCTTATCATTCTTTTGAAAACTGTTCTGTTTCTTTCGTTTAGTCTGCGCACGTCTTTCGGAGGGATTAAATGGACGAACACCATCAATTAAGAGTTTTCGACCCATAAATTCCATTTCGCTGAGTTGTTCACGCGCTTTTGCAGCAGCCTCACTACTGTCCATCTCGACAAACCCATACCCCCGGTTCTCAAGCACATTAACATCAATAACCTTCCCAAAACGTGAGAAAAGCTCTGACAAATCGCGTGCGTTGACTGAATATGTCAGATTTCCTACAAATAACTTATTTTTTCCCATGTATAACTACCTTTTAAGTATGCCTTTGTCAGGCAAAAGATATTCTCCTACACCCTGCCAAAAGCCATAAGCCTTTTGTATAAACCGGTTGCTTCAAGTCCTGCCTGTTTTGCTATGTCAAGGAGTAAAAGAGTACTCTCTTTTTGATCATCTCTCCTTAAATGAATTGAACAGAATGGATTTTCTTCTGAAAGAGTTGCAATACAGTCTGCCATCATTATTATGATCGCATCAGGATTATTGGCAATTCGATCAATTGATACAGTATTAAAGTTAGATTCCCGGTCAGGATCTGTCATGAGGTTTACAAGGTTTCGAATCTCTGCCGGAAAAGAATTGACCGTTTCATCAGTTTTTTCGAGAATATCATGTAGAAATGCAGCAGAAATCATTTCAGGTGTCACAGGATATTCTGTTTCTTCTGCTACAAGTCTTGCGGTGGTTATTGCATGAGAGACATATGGAATATCAGTTTTGTCCTGAACCCTTCCTCTGTGAGCAATAATCGCATGATTTAAAGCCCTAAATATTAGGGAGATATCGTCAGTTGAGAGATAAACTCCAGTCATTTTTCCACCCATTCTAAATTCTTTGAATAGACTCATCAGCACCAAATATCACACTAAAGATATAGCGTCTTGAATCAATGCCGGCAAGCACTATTGATCTGCTGATAATGGCGGATTTCTTCGTCCCATCTTCAAATGAAATTTCAGACAACTCCTTTGAGAAATCAGGATTTAATGGAATTTTTAAGAGATCATCTCTGTTATAAAGTGAAGGTGCAAGGCTTTTTGAAAGAACCTCATTGACATTTTTTCCATAAAGAGTGGTTGAGTGTTTTAATTTGGAAAAGGCTTCAAAAGCTTCATTTACAAGAATGAAATATCCATCTTCATCTAATATATAGAATGGTTGAGGAAATAGTTCTACAAGCTTATCAAAGATTGTATGCTGAAGATCCTTTAATTCTTCCTCGCGCTTCCATTTGGTCATGTCGGTGAAGAAGATGTACCTTCTTGTCCGTCCACTATAAGGCACTTCAGAAACACGGACATATAGATAGATTTCAGAACCATATTTTGGCTTTGCCCAAAATCTCAACTCTTTTGAGATTCCGTTCTCAAACTTTGTCTCATTAATAGTTTTAAGAATCCACTCCCTCTCCTGAGACAAAGGTAATGATAATAAAGAGATCTCTTTCAAATCGTTAATAGAATAACCTGTAATCCGGGTAAATCGATTATTGACATAGAGATATTCACTACCTTCCATGACAATAAGTCCGTCTGTCATCTCTGAAAGTACATTTCTAAAGAAGGTTTCACTTTCATTAACCGCTTTTTGGGCATTATATTCGGCTGTAATATCTTCAAGTATTAATGTAGTCCCTTTTGTTCCATCTTCAAGATCAGTGAGGATTACCTTCATGCGAAAAAACCGGGGGATCTTCCCGGATAGCGAAAGATTTATGTGTTCTTCTGTTGTTTTTGAATTACCAAGGGTATCATGAATTTCAGAAAGAAATGTCTGCATCTTCTCAACCGGTGATTCAATCTGATTTATTACAAGATTCAATACTTTATCTGAAGGAAGATTTACAAGTGTAAAAAATGGTTTATTTGCCTGCACTACTCGTCTGTCTCTGTCAAGAACAATGACTATGTCAGAAGTATATGATAAGAGCGCAGTCAAAGGGACTTTAGATGAAAGTGTGTAAACTTTCGCCATTCCATATGTTCGAAGGTCAATATATCCTGATGCATGAAGGATATCCAGGTATCTCCCTACCGAATGCTTGTTTTTGCCAAGAGCACCTGCTATCTCGGTAATGCTCATTCCTCCGGTATGGGATTTAAGTAGTTCTTTAATTTTTAAGAATTCATTACCAGAACTACGCATTATCATCTGTTGGAGGTCTTAAGACAAATATGTTACTCATGATTGTCGATGGTGAGTGTTTCATTTATTTGTAACCAATAGAAAGAACATATATACATATGATACAAAAATATGAAGTACAATCTATAATGAGGAAGACATGATGAAAAATGATAGATCTGTAAATATAGATACAATCAGGTGTTTAACCCTAATTATCGCAGGGCTCTGCCTGATTACTATGACTGCAATGCCGGTTATGGCTGGTGTAAAATATATTGCCGGAAATCCTGAACTTTCAGCTACCATTTCAGGGACAAATGAGTATATCCCTGGTGAAGATGCAACAATCGAGATTAAGATCCAGAACTCTGGATTAAACACTATGAAAACCGTTGAGTCTGGAATTGTTGACCGGGATGACCTTCCAACTACTGCAAAGATGGTTACTGCAACTCTTCTTCCTGATGGTGCCCCGGTGCTCATAAAGTCAGATTCCCAGATGATTGGTGACATTGGTGGATCTGCAATGGTTCCTGTCTCATTTCAGGTTCTTGTAAAAGATGATGCAACTGCCGGAAGTTATGAACTTCCATTAAGACTTCAATATACCTATCTTTCAAATGCAGAACAGCTTGGGACAGATAGTATCTCAAGTACCTACAAAAAGGAAGACGTTACAGTTACTGTTCCATTTGTTATAAAGTCTGCAATTAATCTTAATGTTACAAAAGTTGTTTCTGATGAAATTAACGCTGGTGGAGAGGGATATGTAACAATCACTCTTAAAAATGACGGGAAGACTACTGGTCACAAGGCTATTGCAAAACTGAACAGATCAGGTTCATCACCAATCATTCCTGTAGATAGTACTGTTTACATCGGAGAATTTGCTCCACTGAGTGAAGTTTCTGTAAAGTTTAAGATTTCCGTATCAAGTGATGGAGAGGCTCAGGAATACCCACTTGAGATAGAGGTAGATTATGAAAATGATGATGGAGAGAAGTTATCTTCCATCAGCAAGAGATTTGGTGTCCCGGTTGACGAAAAGATTTCATTTTTAATTACAAGTGAAACTCCGGTAATGACGCCTGGAGAGAAAAAAGTACTTGAAATTACTTACCGGAATGAAGCAAACACTACAGCATATGGCGTTGAAAGTAGATTAAGTGCAGTGGGATCGTTTTCAAGTAAGGATGATCTGGCATATCTTGGAGATATGAAATCCGGCGAGTCTGCGGTTGCAAGATATGAAGTTTCATTATCAAGTGAGGCTGTTGATAAGACATATGCACTTGATTCGGAAGTAAGGTACAAAGATGTGCATGACAACACTCACATTTCTGATACCATAAAAGTTGAGGTCAATGTTGTTAAAAATCAATCCTCTGGAATGACTCCAATACTCATTTTAATTGTAGTAATTATCATAGCAGGTGGAGCGTTCTACTTCTATAAACAGAAAAAACAGAATTAATACTAATTTTCCTTTTTTTTCTTTTTATAATTTGAAGTCCGATTAATCAGGATCTCTTTTCAGCAATAACAGTCAGTTCGATTCTTGAATCTGATTTCAAGGTAGCGACAGAGATATTTAATCATTATATCAAAAACAGTGAAGCAGCCTTTTTTAACCGGCTGGTTTCAGAGGAGTTTTTCAGACAGACATTGATAATGCTAAATGGATCTCCACTTGTTACGATAAACTATGAGACTGATATTATTGGATATGGAATATCAGGCCTGAAAGGTGCTCACATGATACTGGAAGATTCTTCTTGATTATCTCGAAAAGGAAGCAAATGAGAAATATTAAACAATTTCTGTTTATATCATCCAAAAATTCCGGATAAGGTTTCATGAAAGAAACAGTTTTACAGAATGCTTGAGGTTTAACGATGCAGGCAAGAAAAACGATGAGTATTTTTCACTTTTCTGGATACAAAAATTACTATAAGGCATAAAGCATCATCAATCAATATGGCCAGGCACTATAAATTAATAGCAGTAGTAGCAGTCTGTCTTATAATTGCACTTGTAATCGGATGGCAGCTCACATTAAGACCTCAAATTGAGATGAGTGGCGCATCAGTTACAGAGTTTTCACCTTCGTTAATAAAAGCAAATTTACTCCTGGATCTTCATAATCCATATCTTATAGGGCTTAATCAGACACTTGATGTAAATCTTTTAGTTGACCAGTCAGTTGTAGCATCAGTGGATGATTTTACGATAGATCTTCCTGCAATGAGTGATTCAATGGTAACTATTCCAGTTTCAATTAATCCAGTCAGTTTTGGAAGATCAGGGCTTGTTCTACTCCTAGAGAAAAATTTACCCTTAAAAATTGAAGGAACACTGAAGTATTCGGTATTTGGATTCCCAATGACAATTCCTATGGAAAAATCATTTACGATTGTAAGAGAAGGCACTAGCTTATCAATACAATCTTAAGAAAGAACAGCCAGAAAGTTTTCAATAATCCAGTTGTTTCGAACTTCGGGGTGAAACAAAGTGCCATATTGCATTGTTCCGGCCTTTTTAACAATATGGACAGTTTTTTCTGATCTTGCAAGCACTGTCCAGCCTTTCGGAAGAGTCACAATATATCGATGAAGTGCATAGGCAGAGAATTCTTCCCGGTCTATTATCTTATCATAAATGCATCTTCTGACCGTTACCATTCCGGTCTCCTCAAGGTCTTCCATAATTCCGCCATCATATTTCAGAAGAATCTGCATACCTGCACAGATTCCAAGTACCGGAATTCCAGTAAGGTCTGGTAGTTTTTGAGACAGATACCATGAATCAGCAGATGCAGTCCCACAGATAATCACAGATTTAATACCTGAAAATTGAGTTTTTGATAGATCTGAAAGATCTATTAGATGCCGGACGGTTACTAATCTGTCATGATTAAAAAGTTTTACGATATCTAAAACAGGTCTTACAAATTCATCTCTTAAGATTGGGTGATTAGGATCTGTCAGATCAACAACAAGAATCATTGTAACCCTGCCTTAAGAATTTGATATCTTCCTCGGTCAAGATGAAAAGAGGTCTGTGTTTCTATAATGTCGATTTTACTGCTGAAAAATGGGGCATAGATAACAAAACTTTCGTATTCTCCTCCTTCTCCGGCAACCGAGATACCATACTTCTGTTTCAGTTTTTTTAGTCTTTCAAGAAGGGCAGCATTTATCTTTTTTCCAAGCCATTCTTCATTAAACGGATCAGCAGCAACTCCAACAATTATAATCTCAAACCCTTTATCTATCAGATCAAGGAGATATTTTTCCTCATCAATAAGCCAGAGTGGAGAAAAGCACCAGAGTCCATGACGATTACAGATCTTTTCAATTCTTGTGGCCTGATAAACTGATCTAATCGCTCCGGTGACTAATCCTTCAATCCCATACCTCTCAACTGCTATAAGAATAGCATCTTCCAGATCAACAAGTTCACCTTCAGGATTTCCTTCTGTTATCTGCTCAATTATTGGAATTCCTGCTGATTTGGCCTGTAGAGCAGTAAGAGTAATGTTTGGAGTATGGAACATATAACTGTCAGAATTTTGTGAGGTTAGAGTAATCAGACAGGAGATCTCCTCACCTGCCATTTTGGCCCGATATAGGGCAGCAACAGAATCTTTCCCTCCTGAAAAAAGGACAGCCGTCTTCATAAAAATTAAAAAATGCCGTTTATGGCATTAATCATATTGGAAAACCCGGTACTTATCAGAACAATTGGATCAATTCCAATAATCGGGAAGATAAACATAAAATACAGAACAGTACCAAGACTGCTTCCAAGATTTGCAAGCGCTGCAACAAGCACTACCTTAAAGAGTGGAACCGACATCATTTCGGAAAATGAAGTCGCATCCATGATCTTTCTCATATCAGATGGCTTTGGCTTCCTGATTTTTGCTTCCATTATGGCCGAGAACCAGCCTGCTGCAATCAGAGGATGAAGTGATGATATCGGAGAGATACAAAAACCTACAAGAGCTGACAGGATATGTCCTCCGGCAATTAATGTAAATACAAAGGTCAAAACACCATTTATCAGAACCCAGTATAAAATTGCTGTAATCAGCACATCAAGTCCGGCTCCTGAAAAAATTATCGTAACTATCAGGAATGCAAACATGAGCAGGAAAAGAACTCCAATAATTAGTCCCCATGGTCGTGTCTTTACCTGAGCAATCAGATCTGCGGCCGGAGGTAGTGTTTCAGGAGAAGCAAGATATTTTTCAATTCCTTTTCTGTGCCCGGCCCCTATAACTGCAAGTACCTTGTGATGTTTTGCACGGAGATTAACAAGATTATATGCCATATATGCATCACGTTCTGATATCAGGGCATAAGCACCCCGTGGTGAGAACTGATGGAATTCATTCATGGCAGCTGTTACCATGTCCTCTTTTTTCAGTTCTTCAATGTCAATCATGTCAGCAGTCTTATCAGCCATCAGAAGAGAGCCACAAAGGGCATAAAGCATCTTCAGTTTCTCATAAAAGGACATACAATGCCAGAATCTATGTAATGTAATTCTAATATCTCTGTCAATTAGAGCAAGTTCAATGCCGCGTGTCTCGACCTCATCTATCGCAGCTTTCATCTCGGCTCCTGGCTCTACACCAACATCCATTCCAATCCTTCGCTGGATATATGCAAGGATCCACTGCATCAGAATCTGTGTAAAATTCTTGGATTCAATGATCTCTTCAACTTCAGGATTTCTCTGTTGGCGTTTAAGTCCAAGATATCTGCCTTTATCAAGTTCTATTGCTACAACATCAGGTTGCCATTCGTCTATTGCGGTTTTGACTTCATTAACACTTTCGGCTGATACATGAGCAGTTCCAATTAGTCTTACTTCACCTATGGTTTTAGGTAATCCGGGTTCATTAGTAATTTCATCCCCGGTAGATGGTCCTATCTCGTATTCATTAATTCCGGTATTACTAGAGAAATTTTCGTTATCAGAAGTCATATCTCCACCATCCCTTCGCCATCAATTACAACCGGGGTTCTATCTGGTATTTGTTGCGTCTTCATTATTTCCTCTATTCTTTTTTCTTCTTCAAGTTCTGCCTTAAATCTTTCGATCAAATCATTAGTCAGTGTATTAATCATATCCAATGTTTCCAGTGGATCTATTTCAGGATTTTGGAGTCCAAGGCCTCCGCATTCAGAAACACAGACTCTGCCATCTACAATCATAAAAGGATATGTCCTGCATATCCAGGGCCTTGCAAGATATACCTCACATCTGTTGTTATTAAGAAAAATGCATCTTCCTTCCTTCCTTCGAAGTGCCCAGCCAAAGGTAAATGTCTTATCTCCACTGGTAATCCGGCCGGGGTATGGCTCTGCAATTTCATCAAAAACTTTATTAGATATTTTAGAGATTCTCTTTACTTCGTTTCTTGTAACCATTACAATGTTCGAATCCTTTTCAATTTCAGTGCAGCATGCACCACATTTCAGGCATACAAACCCGGTTTTTGAGATCTCTTCTCTGATGAAAGAAATATCGGGTATTATTGATGACAAAATGATCTACAGACCTCAGCAAAATTTTCAAACACACGATATCCTTCAAAGGTGTGACTTACCTCCGGGTGCCACTGTACTCCATAGATTGGAAGAGTATCATGCCGGATAAATTCATTTGCGCAGATATCAGAGGTTGCTAATCGTGAAAAGTTTTGTGGAATTTTTGTAACTTCATCTGCATGAGAAGCCCAGACTTCAACAGTTTTTGGATAACCTTTCAAAATATCATCACTTTTTAGAAAATTAACTGTAACAGCGCCATATCCACCACATTTTCCTGAACTTACTTCTCCACCATAATAAGAGGCAATAATATGAAGTCCAAGACAGATTCCAAGTATTGGTTTTTGAAGTGTCAGATATTCAGCACTTTTTCCTGCCCTGTTGATATCAGGTCCTCCTCCAAGAATAACACCTGAGCACTCTTCGGTTTCATCAGGAGAAGTTGTATTTGGAATTAACTTTGCTTCAATATCTAAATCACGTAAAGCACGCAATATCAGGTGATTGAATTGGCCATGATTATTAAGAACAAGGATGGGCAGCATCTCACTCATTATTTGTTCCTTAAAGAAGATATATTCGAGTCATGAATCAGTGTCATGATGAACAGTAACCATCTACAAATCGAACTACTGCATCACGTATCTCTTCCTCTGTTTTTCCAAGAGCATATGCAAGAAACATTGCTCCTCCACACCCCATTCCTTCTTTGACTTCTCCTATACAGTATCTTGCAAGGCCGGAATGACCATAGTTTCCAAAATCAGGATCAACATAAATAACAGGGATTCCGATTGTAAGGGCAATTTTCGCGCAGTCTGCATATTTGTCATCACGGACATATACCGTTGTAACAACTGCAGAAATCTTTTTAAATGACTGAAAATCAATTTCTTTGAGGAGTGCAGTGACAGAAAGCATTTGGGTGCCTCCCGCAAGATAAACTGTCCCTTTATATCCACGAATTAAACCAATAACGGCTGCCATCATTGGATCTCCTGTTTCAAGGAGGATTTTATCAGGGGAATTATTATCGCCAATCCTTTTATGGACAAGATCCCAGACTTCTTCTTTAAGAGAGGAAGGAGCATTTATAGATGCACTGCTAACTTTTGCATTTATTCCAAGTGCCCGGAGAACACAGAGCGCAGTTGTGGTTCCACCCGGCACACATTCTCCAATAACAAGTTCATTAAATGTTTTTGAGAGCATTGAACCTATTATCTCTCCATTTTTGATTATCATTTCTGCATCAGGCAAAGCCGGTCCAGATCGGGGATCAATACCGCTTTTTCCGTACATCTCCATCATCGGAACTGTCGGGGTATGTACCATACCTGCATTTACAAATAGAAAAGGTACTTTTGAAAGTTCAAGCATTGCTCTTGTAATTGATGCCGGCGTTGGACACCCGCTTTTAGTGTTTGGGGTAGCATCAGAGGTTGTAATTCGTCCGGTGGTTATTAATTCAGCATCTAATACAGGGACAAGGAGAGATCCTTTTGGGGATGGTCCGGCGCCAGATAATCCATCGACTGTTGAGAGTTCAGTGTTTGCCAAAACTCCGACAAAGATTGGGTTTCTTAATTGGATCTTTTGGTTGGTTGAGAGGAAATTCATAATCACTTTATTGTATGTGGTTATCATAAATCAAATTCAAAGATTCTATCCAGCACAAACACTTATCAGAAGATAATGTTTGAGTCAATTATTGCTCTTTTACAGTTTACAACAATCCTGCCTCTTGGTAAAACGGCTCCTTTCGACGCTTTTGCAAAAAAAACCTGGTTATATCCGATAGCTGGTTATGTGACAGGTGGAATTGGTGCTATAATTCTTTTAGCCATACCTGCGCCGCCATTGGTTTTGGCTGTCCTTGTCACTGGTATTATATTTCTAATCACCGGATGCAACCATTTGGATGGACTTTTTGATCTTGGCGACGGGCTGATGGCTCATGGAAGTTCGGAAAAACGAATCACCGCGGTATGTGATCGAACGCTTGGAACAGGTGGCATTGCTTTAGGTCTTATTATCACTCTTATAACTATAACATCCATCTGTTCAATCTCCGAAAAATCTCTTCTTTTTGGTGCAGTAGCCATTATTATTGCAGAAGTTGGTGGCAAATGGTCTATGGCATTTCTGACTGCCACAGGAAGGCCATTTCATGATGGGATTCATGCAACGCTCCATTCGTCTGCAAAGAAATGGTTCTGGGTTGCATCCTTTATTCTTGTTATTCCTGCATTATTACTACCAGAACCATTTAGTGGAAAAGTTATTGCAGTAATTCTCATGTTGATAGTGCCGGAAATTATGAAGGTTATCTCATATCGGCTATTTGGTGGAGTAAATGGCGATATAGTTGGTGGATGTAGTGAGATTACAAGAGCATGTATGCTTCTTGTAATGGCCTGTTTATGCGCGTAAAAATCTGATACCTAATCGATGAGAGATGAGATTACAATAATTGGGTTATAATTTTTTAAGCCTTTATTTATATCTTGGAGTATAACCATTTTCTGAATCATCATCACATGAAATCGCAGTTCCATCTCTTACGAGCGAATTAAACTGCATTGCAGCTTCCATCAGAATTTCAGGTGCAACAGCTCCTGATCTTATCTGAGAAAAAGCCTTTTCATAAGGCGAAGGCATGATTCGCGAGCCAACCATTATTCCTTTGCAATGCAGACAATATGAGCATCTTGTGTGTACTTTCATCTCTCCGGAAGCGCATTTAACATAGACTTTATCTGCCTCCGTTTCTCTTATTATTGGTAGAGATTTCATATAATGTAAGGATCTTATTTTGAATCATTATTTAATTATCCATTCATCAGGGGCTTAATGTAAAATTTAAGTCCAATGTAAAAAAAAATAGATTCATCAAAACTATTAAAAGATCATTTAACTAATATGATATACTCGCATAATTAGACTGTCTCATGCAGATCTGACTGATTGCGGAGGTATTGGAGGAATATAATTCATGGCAGCTGATAAGCCCCATATTAATCTCGCGGTCATTGGTCACATCGACCACGGAAAATCGACCACTGTTGGTCGTCTCATGTACGAAGCAGGAGCAGTTCCTGCACACATTATCGAACAATACAAGAAGGAAGCTGAGTCCAAGGGTAAGGGATCCTTTGCATTTGCATGGGTCATGGATAACCTGAAGGAAGAGCGTGAACGTGGTATTACAATTGATATCGCGCACAAGCGTTTTGACACTCCAAGGTATTACTTCACTGTTGTAGACTGTCCAGGACACAGAGATTTTGTCAAGAACATGATCACCGGTGCATCACAGGCTGATGCAGCAATCATTGTGGTGGCAGCACCTGATGGTATCATGGAGCAGACAAAGGAACACGTTTTCCTGTCAAAGACCCTTGGTATCAAGCAGATTATCATTGCAGTTAACAAGATGGATGCAGTTGACTACAAGGAAGAGCGTTTTAACCAGGTCAAGACAGACATGGGCGCACTCCTTAAGATGGTCGGAACTAATCCTGACACTGTAAAGTTCATCCCAATCAGTGCATTTGAGGGTGACAATATCACAAAGAACAGTGATAAGACTCCATGGTACAAAGGCAAGCCACTCTTTGGACTTCTTGATGAACTTGAAGTTCCAGAAAAGCCAACCGATAAGCCACTGCGTATCCCAATTCAGGATGCATATTCAATTTCAGGTATTGGAACTGTCCCAGTAGGACGTGTTGAGACCGGTATCCTCAAAAAGGGTTCGAATGTTACATTCATGCCAGCAAACAAGACTGGAGAATGCAAGTCTATTGAGATGCACCACGAAGAAATTCCACAGGCAGTACCTGGTGATAACATCGGATTTAACGTCCGTGGTATTGGTAAGGATGATGTCCGTCGTGGTGATGTCTGTGGAGCGTCTGATGTTCCACCATCCGTTGCAGAAGATTTCCTTGCACAGATTGTAGTGCTTCAACACCCAAGTGCAATAACTGCAGGATATACACCTGTATTCCACTGCCACACTGCACAGACAGCATGTACATTCTCAGAACTTGTCAAGAAGCTTGATCCAAGAACTGGTGAGACTCTTGAAGCAAATCCAACCTTCATTAAGGCAGGAGATGCAGCAGTTGTCAAGTGTATACCTACAAAGCCTATGTGTGTTGAGAGTGCAAAGGAATTCCCACAGCTTGGAAGATTTGCAATCCGTGATATGGGTCAGACTATTGCTGCTGGAATGTGCATTTCAGTTACCAAGAAGCAGATGCGGTAACCCTTAAATTTGGTGTTACTATGCAAAAAGCAAGAATCCGCCTGACCGGAACCGACTATCAGAAGGTCGAAGAGGTCTGTGATAAGATAAAAGAAATTGCCGAACGCACAGGGGTAAACCTTGCAGGACCAATTCCACTTCCCACTCACAAACTGATTGTTCCAATCAGAAAAAGTACAGATGGAGAGGGAACTGCAACCTGGGATCGCTGGCAGATGCGGGTTCATAAACGCCTCATTGATATAGATGCAGATGAGCGTGCACTTCGCCAGTTGATGCGTACTCAGGTACCCAAAGATATAGGTATCGAGATAGTACTCGAAAGCTGAGCGGAAATAATGTGGCTATCAGCCGCAAAATATCCAATATCTATCGCCAATCCCTTATTTTTAAGGTCATGTATCGGCGTTGGATCTTTTCTGGGGGTTAATCCCTCGCTTTCAATCTTCTCTTACATCGCATATTTTTAATATTAATTATAACATATATCCGAGTTGATCTGTTCATGGATTTTTCGATTTTGGAAAATAGGGTCTCTGATGTTATTTCATCAAAATGGTCGTTCATTTCAATATTTATTATCGCATTGTTATTAAGACTAATAGAGCCTACATTTAAACTACTTCATCATGATGAGGCAATACATGCCTGGTTTTCGTATGAACTCATTACTGATGGGACATATCTCTATGATCCGATGTATCATGGACCACTTCTTTATTATCTTACCGGGACGGCATTCAAATTATTTGGAGATTCTGATCTTGTGGTTCGGGTGCTGCCGGCATTATTTGGGGTTGCAATAGTTCCTTTGATATATTTAATTTACAGATATGGCTTTTTAAAGCGTGAACATGCTATATTTGCTTCACTCTTCTTTGCAGTTTCGCCAGATATGGTATATTTCTCAAGATTTTTGAGACATGATATTTTTCAACTCTTCTTTACAGTTCTGGTAATCGTTGCATTAATTGCATATTTTAAGTCTGAAAAAGGAAGATTTGCTTTACTTGCAGGAGCTGCTTGTGCTTGTGGACTCTGTCTTAAGGAAGATATGCCATTTACTCTTATGATCTTTTTTTCCTTTCTTTTGTTTATCATACTTTCCGGAAAACTCAATCTTCCAAAAACATGGCCACGTGATCTTGTGTGCAGTATCATAGTAGCGGCAGGTATTGGTTTTGTCTTTTATAGTTCATTTTTTTTGCATCCTGAGATGTTTTTTGAGGCTCCTTTTAAGGCGATAGAGCATTGGGTTGGAATGCATAATGAATGTAGACTTTGTGGAGGTCCATACTGGTATCTTTTGGTATTGTTGCTCTATGAACTACCACTTCTGCTTTTAGCACTCTATAATATTGGTGAGTGGATAAAAGATGGGGGTCTCAAAGAAGTTATAACACGAGGCCGTGAGGTTGATTGTAAGAATATTTTGATGGGGCTTAGCATCTGGTGGATGATATGTAGCATGACATTTTATGCATATGTTGGAGAAAAGGTCCCCTGGCTCCTTATCCATCAGTTATTCCCGATAATTATCTTGGCGTCATATAAAATTGAGGGAAAAAAGAGTATTGCAGCAGTAATTGCTGTTATTTTACTCTTGATTATGACATTTCATGTCTGTTATACTCCAGGAGACATCAATGAACCTATAGTGCAGGTTCAAAATTCTGAAGAATTACGTGATGTTATGGATCTTATTGATATATCTGATCGGGTAGTGCTTGCATCGGATTCATACTGGCCGTTACCGTGGTATTATCGTGGAGACAGGTGGGATAAAATTTTATTCTATGGAGAGAAAGTGGGGCAAGATGTTATCAACGATAGTAACCCCGATTTAGTAATTCTCCATGATACTGATAGTTATGAATCCTTACCTGGATATGAAAAACTTGTATACCGTTTGAGTTATTGGTTTTCATGGTATGATAATCAGGATAGAGTGCCTGAATGGTTTTTGTTAAGAGATGGAAGATCTGGTAGTGTTAATCTTGATCTCTTTGTAAAACCGGAGATATTGAATAAAACCTTGATTAATGTTCAATTATAGGAAATAGATGTGATTATATTGATTGATCTTCTTTTTTTGGGTTTCAGTCCATCTATTTTTCAAAAATTGAACATATAATTGATAAATTACCTCCATTTTGTTAATATTCAACATAGAAAGGCAATTTTCTGTTGAATTTGAATTGATTAAGGTAAACTGATATATGTATGTATTAATTCTATATTGGGAAGTAGGACTAATAAAATGGAGTCTATTTTGAGACTTATTGTAGGATCTTTGAGATGCTACTAACTAAGGTTTGATATATTAAAATTTTCCCTCTAATGTAGCGTAATAGTTTGGTGGAATAAGGAAAACAGTCAATAAAATATTTATCGTCAACAATCTACCTTTCAGGTGTTGGATATAATCAGAGTTGTATCTCAATATTGTAGCAAACTTTTTGGGCTATATTACTTGCCTGACGATATATGAATTAAAATTAATTTCGTGTTAGAGATATATTACATGGTGATGTGATGTAACCTTTTAAGAAGAATTAGGTCAATAAATGAAATTGGAAATTAGACTTAAGGGTATACAGTAATTTTTCCTGATAATCGTAACTATTCATTAAAAGTATGATAAATATTGACCTGATGTAAATTTCCAGATATTGTCTCATAATTTACAGTGATATAAAAGATAAGTCAGATTTATTATGAATCCCAGGTACCATGTTTTTTTAAACATCATCGAAAAAGGTATATTTTTTTATTTTCCCGTTAAATTTCCTGTAAATTCTCAGCAATTTAGATTCAACATATTAATGTTATCAAATAGGAGTAATTAACAATTTTTCCTTGCCGTGAATCGACTGGCTGTCAAAATAAAAAATTGAGATAACCAGAACTATTTAATAATATTTAATTTATGAAATTAAACTTAATTTTGATCTCTAAAATAAATTAGAATAACTCATCATATTGATGAGTTTTCTTCTTAGGCTTTGATTTTTGTCTTGAACCAAAACTACCTCCGCCTCCTGAGCCTCCTTTTCCGCCACCACGATTCTTAAGGAACAGGAATATTCCACCAACTATCCCAATGACAACAACAATCACAACAAGATAAATTAAATACTGAATAATTGATGAGAAATCAAATCCTACTGGCTGTTTCTCAATTTCATCATTTAAGGCCTGTGTTTCGTCAAAAACTGCTGTTGCTTTAGTAAATGCTTCTTCTGCCTTCTTTCTTGCATCAGTATATTTACCATCATCAAAAAGTTCCTGAGCATCATTGATATCTTCAGATACAAATTCACGTTGGGTAATAATTGGAACAAGTCGTGGATCTGAACCTAAATCCTTTTCCTCCTTAAAGTATGTTATCCACTCATCAGTTCTGTCTATTGCTTCTTTTGCATCAGTTATTGCTTTTTTGGAGATACCCATATCAAGGAGAGAATAGGCATCTTTTATGTAGGTCTCAGCGTTTTTGATGTATATTTGCGCATTGGAATACGATGCACCCTCTGCTTTAGAAAGTGAATTAGTAGCTTCTTTCAATTTTGCTTCAGCCTTTGAGGTATCAATACCATCCTTTTTATATTTATCAATATCAGTCTTCAGTTTACTGACCGTTGTATCTGTGGATGAGATATCACCTTTTAATTCCCCAGGATTAGTAACAAAAGCTGTAACATTTTTAATTTGATCCTTTACTCTACCACTTCCACTGGCAGATGCCACACCTACAACTTGTATTTCTTTGGATTTATCAACTTTAGGTGCAGTTCCTTTAAGTCCGACCTTTACCTGTTCGGTCCTGTCTTTATATGACAGTTCCCATCCAGATAACTCAAGGGTATCTTTACTTGATACAGGTCTTGGATTTTCAACACCGTCTAGAACAATTGAATAAGTCCATAACGGATTATCAAGATCAGTTGTCAGTAACAAAGTATCATCGGCTGGAAAAGTTTCACCTGCAACAGTTATGAATTCAATTTCGAAATTAACAGTTACATTTGATTTTCCACCCTCGAGATCTCCTGATGGCTTTACCGCAACAGTTCCTATATCTGCTGTTCCAAGAACCGGGGTAATCAATAGACAAAACGCAACTAAGACGATTGTCAGGGTTAGTATCAGATTTGCGCACTTCATATATCTTCACTCAAAGAGCGGTTCAATGCTGTCATCAAGTTTCAATGCATTCTCTTCATCGATTCTTTCGGAGGTCGCCTTGGTTTCCTTGGCAATCTCAAGCAGGTTTGTCACCCGCGGGGCATCTGCAATTGATGCAAGGAGAACTACAGCAACAACATATCTGCTATTTGCCGGATAGTCACCTCCTCTTACTTCAACACCTGCTATGTTTTCTTCAACCCAACTTTTTGCTTTTTCGATCCCTTTTCTGTCAAGTTCTTCAGGAGGGCCTGCAACAAGAACAAGTGCTCTGTTAGATGTCCCATATTCACAGGGAAGAGTAAGTCGTCCAAGCATTGCACGCCTGACTAAAGAGAGAATACGGGTGGTCTTATCCTCACCAAGGAATTTGTCTTCCGGATTTTTCTCCTCGACTACTTTTCTACCCATCATTCTTCCTAATAACCCAGGTTCCTTTTCAATGATCTGCTCAGGTACTTCACTTATTGCATACCCGACAGAACTAATTCCACCGCCCCTTAAGGTATTGATAATTTCACTTGAATCAACAACCATCTCACCAATACCAACTGATCCAACCTCGCCTGCTCTGAAAAGTAACCCAAATCTTCGGACAATTTCATCGTTCAGACGATCAAAAGCGCCCTTTATACTCTCTCCTTCAGTTTTCCACGCACTATTGTCAAATAGAATGACATTATCTGCTTCTTTTACAAGCGTTGCAAGACTTCTTGCGGCATTATATGAATATAAACGTCCTTCTTCAGGGGCAGGCAGTATTCCTAGGACATATACAGGATCTCGATATATCTTTTTTAAATGTCGTGCAAGGACAGGTGCCCCACCAGAGCCTGTGCCTCCACCAAGCCCTGCGACAACAATGAAAGCCTCTGTATCTCCGACTCCTTTTCGGTCGATGGCATTCATGATAATATCAATTTCATCAAAAGTTATCTGGGCGCCTGTATCATTGTCTGTTCCTACACCATGTCCCTTTACAACTGTCTGTCCTATAAGCACGCGATCCTCAAATTCAAGGTGTTGCAAGCCCATAAGATCAGTTTTTGCTGTGTTAATGGCGACTGCACGAAAACTGTTAGAACCTGTCCGTTGATCAACTTCTATAAATTTATCAACTATTTTTCCGCCTGCCTGGCCAAAACCTATAAAAAATACTTTCATTTTGGTACACCAGTCCATACCGTATTAGAGATCATTATTGCGTACACTGTTTGTTTGTATATTCAAAAAGCTTCTTCAAGAAGCGGGAAAGATAATCTAAGGGAATAATACAGATATGGATATCGCGATAATTGGAGCAGGACTTACAGGACTTACTGCTGGGTACAATCTAAAAAATGACCATTCTGTTACAATATATGATAAATCAGGTCACCCCGGCGGTCTTTTATCTTCATATCAGAGAGAAAATTATTCGATAGAGAAGTTTTATCATCATTTCTTTTCAGGTGATAATGCACTCATAGATCTTCTGAATAAGACCGGATTTGAGTCAAAAATTATCTGGTTGTCAGGATCTACCGGGACATTGGTAAATGGAGAACTCTATCCTCTGACAACTCCGATTGAAATTTTTAAGTATCCTCATCTGTCATTTATAGAAAAAGCAAAACTTGGGGTTTTTATGCTTAAATCCGGTCGGTATAATGTAAAATCCCTTGATCTGATTACTGCCCGCGATTTTATTATCGCAAATCTTGGAGAAGGAATATACAGAAAATTTTTCCTTCCTCTACTAAAATCAAAGTTCGGAGAAGCGGCAGATAAGGTTTCTGCAGCATGGCTTGTGAGTAGAGTGGCCATTAGATCTGACAGGAGCGCTACCGGAGAGCGCCTTGGTTACCTTCAGCATGGGTTTAAAGAGTTTATTGATGCCCTTGCGCATGAGACAGAGGTTTCAGGTAGAATTCTGTATAATACACCAGTTACCAGTATTGAGAGATCGGAAGATAAATGGGTGATAAATGGGGAGTCCTATGACAAGGTAATTGTCACTATCCCTCCATTTCTTCTTCCAGAAAGTGAAGCACTCCCAGCATTTCAGGAGATTCCATATCAAGGTGCAGCTTGTGTCACTCTTGCGCTCACCCGTGATGTCACAAATAAGATTTATTGGGTAAATCTCTATGATGATGCAAAATATGGTGCAGTGGTTGCACATACGAATTTTGCACCTTTTTCATGGTATAATGAACATATCATCTATCTTGCTTCTTATTTTTCAGGTGAAGTAGAAGATTCTCTTAAAGAATTGATGATCGCAGATTTTTGTCACAGATTTAAAATCAGGGATGATGAACTTTTGTGGTCAGAGATTAGTGTTGACAAGTGGGCTGGCCCACAGTATACTACCGGGTATAACAGTCTTTTGAAACAGCCTGAATTAGATGGTTTTTTCACTGCAGGTATGTTTTCAGAAGAGAATTATCCTGAAAGAAGTATCGAAGGATCTGTCAGGGCAGGAAATCGTGTTAGTATGGAGATCATATGAAAAAAGAGGATGAATATCTTTTTTCTTCATCAGTAACGGCGGTAATTCCGGTTTATAATGATCTTCCTGCCCTTGAAGAGGCACTTCCAATTACAATTGATCTGATGGAGAAGATCACTTCTGATTTTGAAATTATCATTGCTGAAGATGCAAGTAATGATGGTTCAGCTGAATATGCAAAATCTGCTGCTCTGAAGGATTCACGGATAATACATCTGCATCGTGATGGTCGGCTGGGCCGGGGATCAGCACTTACTCTTGCAGCTGGAAGAGCAAGAGGTGATATCTTCTGTTATTTTGATGTTGATCTTGCAACTGATATGACTTTTCTACCTGAATTGCTTAGTGCTATTGACAAAGGAGCTGATGTTGCAACTGGTTCAAGATTATTACCCGAAAGTGATATAATCAGAAGTCAGGATCGGGAGATAAAGAGCAGAGGCTATAACGCACTTGTGAGACTTTTTTTGAGAAGCATGTTATATGATCATCAGTGTGGGTTTAAGGCTTTTAATACCAAATCACTTAAGTTGGTTTTAACGAAAGTTACAGACACTCACTGGTTCTGGGATACAGAAGTACTTGTTCGTGCCCAGCAAATAGGAATGAAGGTTGTTGAAATTCCGGTTATCTGGAAAGAAGGAGATGGCACGACGGTAAAAACAAGTGATATCTGGACGATGGGAAGATCTATTCTGAAATTGTGGTGGAAGTTGTGTCTGGGGCAATAATATTGAGTTTATCTAAAATATTACCCTAATAATCATATACTTGCTTTGATGAATCTCTTAAAGTATAAAAAATACCTCAATAAAAAATCGGAGACTATAATAAATGACAATTAACCGAAGAAAAATAATAGGAATTATTCTTTCATTTACAATAGCCGCAATAATACTTGCAGCAATGCTTTTGCGTGTATGGGATGATCTCCTTGAATCATTACAATATATAAATGCCTTGTATTTTTTTCCGGCAATTGTTATCTGTATATTTGCCTGGCTTTCTCGTGGATGGAGATATCAGCAGATCTTTTCTCGTCTTGAAATAAAAGTAACACTTCTTTATTCCACGGCTTGTATATATCTCTCACAGACCGTAAATCTTATAGTCCCTGCAAGGCTTGGAGATTTAATAAGGATTATTCTTGTCCGTCATGAGTATGGATCAACAGTCTCACAAGGTCTATCTTCAATAGTAGTTGAGCGTGTTTTTGATATCATAACAGTTGCAATGCTTGGATTTGTATCAATATTCTTTATTCTGAACATTCCTGACTGGGTAATGCCGGTAATTGCAATCCCCTTAATTCTTGGAGCAGCCTTCTTCTTATTCTTGTTATTTGTCAAAAAGGTTACCACGACAAACAAATATCTTGGGATGATCCTAAAGATGCTCTCTGAAGTAAGAGAAGCATCAATAACGCCGGCATCAGCAGTAATTCTCTTAACAGTTTCTATCGGAATCTGGTTGCTTGACACACTAATCTGTCTTTTTGTGTCCTTGATGTTTAATCTTGATATTCCTTTTGCTGTAGTACTTCTTGCTGTTGTTATCGGAAACCTTGTAAAAGCAGTTCCGATTACCCCGGGAGGTATTGGAACATATGAACTCTCCCTTGCAGCAATATTTGAGATATCAGGGATATCTCCAGCTTCAGCTACACTTGTTGCTGTCATTGATCATCTGATTAAAAATGGAATCACTCTTATCGGAGGAGTGCTCTCAATTCCCTACTTTGGATCATGGGTTGTTCCTGAAATCATGGAGAGTATTAAAAAACGTTTTTCGGGTGGTGAGAATTGATCGAATCAGAAATACTCGCAATAGTCCTCTGGCTTGTCATAATATTTGCGATTCAGATCTCAACTTATTTGGTATTGCACATTTATCTACCTAAATATGCTCTTCCATTGTCATTTGGGGCTGGTCTAATCTTTTTCATGTTCCTGACATGGTATCTTGCATTATTGAATATACCTCCATTTGTTGCATTCATTTTGATGATTTTTTCTGGAATTTTTGCTGCAATTAAATATCGGGAGAATGTCTGGACTGATCTAAAGGAAGGATGTCACTACTATATTCTGTTCTTTTTAACATTTATCATCTGGCTGGTATTTATTCTGTTTTGGCCTGAAGTGGCTCCAGGAGAACAGTTCATGAATCATGCATTTATTGCATCTATCATGAATACAGGAGCAGTTCCTCCATTAGATCCATGGATGGCAGGGGAAACTCTTGACTGCTATTACTACCTTGGCCACTGGCTTTTTGCAATGCTTGGACTTACAACAGCAATCCCATCATATTATCTGATAAATCTTGGAATACCTACAATTGCTGCTATTGCCGGTGTATCATTATTAGGTGTTGGAAGAGCAACAATTGAAAAATATGCCATTCTTCCGGTTATATCTTTTTTAATGGTAAATCCTGCAACCGTCTTGGGATTATTCTATAATATTCCGTTTAATCAGGTATTATGGATAAGTTCACGGGTGATTCCTGACGCAGTTAATGAATTTCCAAATTTTTCATTATTTCTTGGCCATTTACATGCAAATGTAATGGCCTTTATCCCGCAGACATCACTCATACTGATAACGACAATCGCCCTTACTGGATGGAGAAATCAGAATTTATCGGCGAGAATTTGTATTGTTTTAGTTGCAGCACTCTCTCTTGCTGCTGTGCCTGTAATTCATTCCTGGGATACTTTGGTATGGGCTCCAATTATCGTAATGACTGGAATAGTTTTACTAATTAACCCCATCTGTCAAAAAGGATCTGAACTGTCCACAAAAATCCAAAATTTAAAATCCGGTTTTAAGCAATCTATTAAAAATAACGAGACAAAACTCTCTCTTCTGTTTCTTTTCGGTGTTCCCGCGATATCACTTCTGATAGCAGGTCCTGTATTGTTACTAATGAATCCTGCCGGTATTAGCGGAATTGGAATAGTGCAAAAACCGTCACCAGTCTTTTCCTTTATTATGGTCCATGGTTTCTTCTTTTTATGTCTGTTGCTTTCCCTCAAAAAGGAAATTCTGAAGTATTTCTGGATTCTTGCTCTTCTCATCCCCGGATATCTTTTAGGTTACCTACCGGTCTCAATTGCCCTGATACTATTAATCTGGACACTATCCCGTCACAGAGATGTAGGTGACTTCTTTGCAGTATTTGGGCTTTTGATAATAATACTTGTAGAATTTTTCTATCTTCAGGAGACGACTGACATCAGTTCAAGAGTAAACACGGTCTTTAAAATGTATCTATGTGCCTGGATACTTCTTG
>CAYSSW010000007.1:0-26713 GCA_964434005.1 uncultured Methanospirillum sp. | reverse complement strand
CTGCAATAATGATAGGAGATGAATTAAAAAAGATAGCATCAACATCTTTGAAGAAAGAGAGATTTATTCAAATATCGCTTCTTCTATTATTTGTCCTGTTATTAGTTACTCCATTGTTAACATTAGAAGAAAAAACCTTACAGAAAGAACCAACCATTGATGGTCACAAATGGATACTTACTGATTATCCTGATGATGGGGCTGCAATAGACTTTTTACTGCAACTTCCATCTGGAAATAGCATCGTTGAAGCCACAAAAGATACAGGGACATATTATAATCGGATATCTGCCCTAACCGGTATTCCTACAATTCTTGGTTGGCCTGGCCACGAACAACAATGGCGTGGAGAAGATGAGACTTTTATAAACCAAAAACTTGCCGATATTAAAGCAATCTATGAACAACCTGACAATTGTATCAAAATTATGAGGGATTATGGCGTAAATCTTCTTTATGTCGGGCCTCTTGAGGCAGATACATATAACATAAGCCTGCCTGATTCAGGTCTGACTGCAATTTATTCAAACAATAATGTGACTATCTATAAATTAACTGATTAATTATGATTGCCCCTGAAATATTCTCAATACTTCTCTGGTTGCTTGTAATACTTGGATTAGAGTTATCCACATATTTTTTACTCTATAAATCTCTGAAAGAATATGCTCTCCCTCTCTCCTTTGGTACAGGATTAATCCTGTTTATGTTCCTTACCTGGTATCTTGCAATTTTTGAAATACCTTCATGGATATCATTTTTAATTATAATAATTCCAGGTCTTATTACAGCAATAAACATATATCCTGAATCTTTTAGGGTTTTAAAAAATGGCTGGCAATATTATGCAGTTTTTATCCTCATCTTCATCTCACTGCTAATTGTCAGGCTGTACTCACCAGATATTAATGGTGCCGAAAAATTCATGGATCATGGATTTATCGCCTCAATAATGTTAAACCCAATTGTTCCTCCACCAGATCCATGGTTTGCGGGTGGGAATCTGGATGTATATTACTATATGGGGCACTGGCTGCTTTCAATGACAGGCCTTATTGCAGGAATCCCCTCATATTACGTATTCACTCTGGCTCTTCCAACAATTGCCGCAGTTGCCGGTGTTTCAATATATGGTGTTGGGAAAGTAGTTCTGAAAAGATATGCACTTCTCCCTGTAATTGTTCTATTCTCAATAAATCCTGCTTTTCTTTCAGAATTTTTTTCTGGGACTGCACAGTATACCCTTCTCTGGAACAGTACACGTGTAATTGAAAATACCATCAATGAATACCCGCTTTTTTCTGTACTTTTTGGAGATGTCCATGCCCATGTAATGGGATTTATTCCACAGACCTCTTTTATCCTGATAACTGCAATCGTCCTTTTTAAATGGAATGAATTTTCGAGAAACAGCAAGATCGCAATCATTGGTGTCGCAGCAGTATCTTTGGCAGCCCTCCCGTTAATAAATACCTGGGATGTGCTTGTTTATGCTCCGGTGGTGATTGCGACCGGATTAATTCTCTGCATAACCCGAAAAGATGGACTCTTCTATCTGATTGGAGTACCGGCATTAAGTCTTGTAATAGCAGGGCCTGTCATATTAAAAATTAAGGCCGTCGGAGTTGAAGGCCTCGGTTTTGTTTCTACTCCATCAGACATTTTCTCATTTATGTTAGTATGGGGCTTTTTTATACTGTTTTTGCTCTTATCCCTTCGTCAGGAGATTAAAAATTGTCCCTTTATACTCCTTCTGTTAATCCCAGGTTTTGTTCTTGGATATCTCTCTGCTACATGTGCACTTGTTCTACTCATCTATCTCCTTATGCGTATGAGAAAAGAGATATCAGTTCAGGATTTTTTTGCATTTGTTGGATTATGTCTGATGATTCTTGTAGAATTCGTATATCTGAAAGATAACATGGGTGAAGTATACTACCGGATGAATACAGTCTTCAAACTTGGATTATGCGCGTGGATAATTCTGGGAACTGGAGTAGCACTTATGGCTGGCAGGGAACTTCAAAAAAATGATATTCAAAGGTCTGGCTTTAAACATCTATCTGATGCACTTATAATTATTTTATTCCTGATTCTGATAATTGTTCCACCAGCAATTGCAGGAGTTCATGGAGGAGTTCATACCCCGACACTTAACGGCGAGGCTTGGCTCTCAATATATCATCCGGAAGATGACAGGGCAATAACATATCTTCAGACAATGCCTGAAAAAGATAAGATACTTGTAGAGGCAGTTGATGGAGATTATGCATATCATAGCCGTGTATCATCAATGACCGGAATTCAGACTGTTCTTGGATGGCCATTTCATGAATCTATGTGGCGTCAGGATAATCCACCAGGCTGGTATGAAAAGCGTAGATCTGATATCAGACTAATCTATGAAGATCCTGATATGACACTTTCCCTTATGAATAGATACAAAGCCTCTCTTTTATATCTTGGACCAACAGAAAGAGAGACTTATAATGTAACTCTCCCAGGTTCCGGACTTACAAGGATTTATGATGATAACTCTTCAGAAGGAGTTATTATCTATAGTGTATCTCCGTACAGCCCCTCACCATGAGCGTAGGGTGAGTGCTCCAAGACAATTACATAACCTTTATTCAATTTTAGATGTAACATATATGACACATTCGTCAACCAACTGATGAGTGATGATGGAGAGACTGCTACTCTCCTGAATGAGGTGAATCATGGCAAACTACGTTACCTTTGAAATTTCTGAAGAAATTCAGAACAAGGCTCTTGAAGCTGTAGAAACAGCACGTGAGACCGGTAAAATAAAAAAAGGCTCCAATGAAGCAACAAAAGCTATTGAGCGCGGAATCGCCCAGCTGGTAATTATCGGCGGGGATGTAGAACCAGCAGAAATAGTTATGCACCTTGGACCTCTTTGTGATGAGAAAAAAGTCCCATACCTGTTTATTTCAAAGCAGAATGATATCGGGGCAGCATGTGGTCTTGAGGTTGGCTCTGCTGCTGCAGCCATTGTCAAGCCCGGCAAGGCGAAAGAGATCATTGACGATATCGCCAGTCAGATCAACGCGCTTAAAGCTGAGTGAGAATTATGTCTGAAGCAACGCCCGCTGAAGTAATCGAGGTTATCGGTTCTACTGGAATGCATGGAGAAGCTATGCAGGTAAAGTGCCGAATCCTTGACGGCCCGAACAAGGGGCGTATCATCACACGAAACACGGTTGGACCAATTCGTGAAGGTGATGTCCTGATGCTCCTTGAGACTGAACGTGAAGCAAAGAAACTCTCCCGGAGGTAAACAATGGTTGATAAAAACGTATGTTCCTTTTGCGGGGAGGCAATGGAACCAGGGACAGGTAAGATGTACGTCCGAAAGGACGGCAGCATCTACTTCTTCTGTAGTACAAAGTGTCAGAAGAACTATCGTCTTGGCAGAATTGCCCGCCGTGTACGCTGGACATTTGCCGGACGCAAAGCTTTTGGAAAGGTCTGAAAATGGAACAGACCTTTCTTATGGTAAAGCCTGATGGTATTCAGCGTGGACTTGTTGGTGAAATAGTCAACAGGTTTGAACGCCGTGGTTTTAAGATGGTTGCATGCCGGTTTGAGAAACTCCCTGACGCGCGTGTCATGGAGCATTATGCCGAACATGTGTCAAAACCATTCTTTAAGGGATTAAAGTCATATATCACATCAGGACCCTGTTTCCTGATGGTATTTGAGGGAAAAGATATTGTTCGTATCAGTCGCGCGATGATAGGATCAACAAATCCAGCTGAAGCTGCTCCCGGTACAATCCGTGGCGACTTCGCACTTGAAATCGGGATGAATGTCATTCACGGTTCAGACTCTGTTGAGACTGCAAAGCGTGAGATAGGAATCCATTTCAAGCCAGAAGAACTTGTCACCTATAACCGGATTGACGAGCAGTATCTTTACGAATAATCTCTTTTTTTCTTATCTCAGATGGCAATCAGTAGCGCTATATGATATCGAAGATTACTATTCTATAGAAGTTGTAGATAATAATTATAGAACGTGCCTTGTATGAAAAACGGAATTTTTAACAATAGAGGAATTAACTGGCTTTCCTTACTTTTGATAATTCTTATTACATCTATTGCTTTTTCCGGGTGTCTAACTGAAAGTTACAAAGATAAAGGCACACTTGACTATAAGGCCGGAAATTATGCTACAGCGGTCAGTGAATACAATAAGGCTATAGAACAGGACTCTGAAGATCCAGAGACCTATTTTCTCAAGGGACTTGCATTATTTGAACTTGTAAGATATAAAGATGCCACTGATTCATTTACAGAGGCAATAAGGGCTGATAATGAAAATTCTGAAGCCTGGTACTGGAAAGGACGTGCCAGTTATATGATGGGCGACTATGATGAGGCAGTTCGCTCCTTTTACAAGGCTATTACATATGAACCGGCTAATACTGATTACTGGTATTACAGGGGAATGGCACTTTCAGGAAGAGGTCAGTATGATCTTGCAATTGTTCATTATGAAAAGGCACTGCTTATTGATCCCTCATATGAACCAGCATATAGTAGTATTGGATATGCCAATGTTATGGAGAAAAATTACACTGCTGCATTAACTGCATTTAATAAAGCACTTGTAATCAACCCTGAAAATGCTGAAAACTGGATAAACAAGGCTTCAGTTCTAAAGGTGCTTGGTAGGACTGATGAGGCTGATACAGCAATGACACAGGCAAATTTCCTATACAAACAGAAAGAAGCAGATATTAGTAGGCGGCTTCCAAAGTCAACTTTGTTTTGATTTTTTTGGTTATCAGAAGACATTTCTAATTGTCCGTTTAATTCATAGAAATAATATTAACGCTTTGTGAGAATAAATAAATGATTCGAATAACATTTTTTACGGTATCTCTCCTCATTATTGCCATATTCCTTTGTGGCTGTACTGGTACAGATTCATGGAGTAGTGAGGACTGGACAGATAAAGGGAATATGTTTGCAGATGAAGGGCTTTATGCGGATGCTGTTGATGCGTATAATCATTCAATTGCAAAAGAACCAGATAATCCTAAATACTACACATATCGTGGAGTTGCATATCAACATCTTGGAAATACCACACAAGCTATGAATGATTTTGATTATTCACTTTCGCTTGTTCCTAAACAAAGTGAGCCATGGCAGGGAAAATCCGCAACATATATTGATCTTGGTGATCCTGAAATGGCACTAAAGGCTGCTGATAAGGCAATAGAATATGTGGGTGAAGGAGATAAGGCTGAAAACGCATATCTTCTCAAAGGTTTTGCATTAAATCGTCTTCTTGAGTATGATGATGCTCTATTAGCCTTTGATACAGCAATTGAAATTGATCCAAAACGCCTTGATCTCTGGCAGAATAAAGCATACACTCTGACAAAACTTGGAAGATATATGGAAGTACTCAAGTGTTATGATGTAATGACCGGAATAAAACCTGACGACCCGGAACTCTGGAATAAAAAAGGTGAGATTTATCTTGCCCTTGGCCAGATAAATGAGGCCAATGAGGCCTTTGCCATGGCAAAATCTTTAATCAGTCGTTAAGTTGTTTATCATATATAACGAATTATTAGCGGAAAGATGAAGATAACAATCATCATCATTGCTATCAGAAGACCAGCATAATCTGCTTTATTGTAAGTAAGATCATGCAGGTGGAGACTCTTTTTTAGCCGATATCCACGCATATCAAGAGTAAGACCTATTACCTGAGTTTTTGCAAGCGAATTTGCCACAAGTGGGACAATTATAGGTTTCATACTTCGGACTTTACCCATGAGTCCCTCTCCCGGATTAAAACCCCGTGAGATCTGTGCTTCATGAATCCGTTTTGCTTCAAGTTGAAGTCCGGGGATAAATCGAAGGGCAATCAGAAGCATTAAGATATAATCAACGGGCATTCTGAATACTAATAACCCGGTTACAAGATCTCCTGGTTTTGTGGTGATAATGAAGAGTTGAAAACCTGCTATCATTACGATAAAGCGTATTGCAAATATTATTCCAAGAGTTAATCCTGCATCTGTTATCGCAATCCCTGAAGGGATGAGAGTTCCAGGAGATATAAGATAATAAAGTACATCACCACTCTGGATTGTGAGGGTACTTAAGGCAAGGAGAAATACTGCAAGTATTGCCAGAAATGGAATTTGAGCAATTATTTCTTTCTGTAACCTGGAAATAATATATCCTGCAAGGACAATCACTGTCAGCAGACACAGGAAGGCAACACTACTTGTTATTACGCTTAAACCAACGATAGTAATTATCAATATTAGTTTAATCACAGGATTCATCTGATGAAGAATCCCGTTGCCTGGAATAAATTGTAATATTTCACTCATGCCTGAACTCCATGGTCAATTACATAATCTCCTGTTAATCGGCCATCTGCCATTGCAATAATCCTGTCCGAATACTCTTTTGCAATTCTCATATTATGTGTGACCATTATGATGGTATGTCCCTGCTTCTGGAGTTTTTTCATTAGTTTCATCACATGGTCAGATTCTTCTTCATCAAGGCCTGTTGTCGGTTCATCAAGGATGATAATCGATGGTTTCATAGCAATAATTGCAGCAACAGCAAGCCGTTGACGTTCTCCACGTGAAAAGTGACGGGGATATGCTTCTTCTCTACCAGAAAGACCTACCATGTCAAGGACTTCTCTGATAGTTTCCTCATTATCAGTTTTTCCAGTGTTTATAAGTCCAAAAGAGATCTCTTCACGGGCGGTATCTGCAAAGAGCATAGTATCAGGATTTTGAAATACAAGTCCTGCCTGTTTTACAAGATCAATTGTAGTTGCTGATGATACTTCATATGGCCCGATTTTGATTGTTCCACTGTCAGGTCTTATGAGACCATTAAAGTGTTTAACAAGCGTTGTTTTACCTGATCCATTCTCTCCAAGAAGAGCTACGAATTCACCGGGGAAGATATCAAAATTTACACCACCAAGTGCCTTTACGTCTCCATAATTTTTTGTAACCTCTTTAACGGATATTACTGGTTCGATTCCTTTTTCTGGTACATATGTTTTCAGGTCAGATTCATCATATAGTGCACAAAGGGTTCCTTGAGGCTCTGGGTAAATAGCCTCAAAGTCTCCACTTTTTAAGATCTTACCTTCCTTTAGTTCATATACCCGATCAGCTACTCCCCTGTATCCTTCAATTGAATGGTCAACAACAATTACAGTCTTACCATTATCACGAAGGCCTTTTAGTATGGAGATTATCTTTTCAGTGGCCTTTACATCAAGTTCTGATGTTGGTTCATCAAGAATTATCACATCAGTATCCATTGCAAGGGCTGCGGCGATTGCAACTCTCTGTTTTTGTCCACCTGAAAGCATATTTGGCTGGCGTTCAGAAAGATTTGAGATACCACAGAGAGAAAGCACGGTTGATACCCTCTTTTCAATTTCTGACTCGTCCAAAAACTTTGATCCAGTTCCAGATGCAATCTCCTCAGTTACACTTGTAAAGATTAATTGTGAATCTGCATCATCAAAGACCATTGCAATGTGCTTGGATAACTCTGCGATGCCATTATAACTGCCAACAGGCCGCTTTTTAAACGACAGATGGCCAAAAGATTTACCATCTGTTTCATGCTTCAACACTCCTGAAAGAGCCATGCATAATGTTGTTTTACCGGCAGCAGTCGGGCCTGTTATAAGAATCAACTCACCTTTGTTGATAGATAAGGTGATATCATGAAGTGCAGGCTTTGTGCTTCCCGGATATGTGTATCCATAGGATGCTGCAAGAAACATTGATTCGTTTGATCCTATCGAATCTCCGGTTTCATCTATTTCATCAGGCGTTATTTTAGTATCATTCTTCTTCTGTTCTTTTCCTTTTGAAAGCACTTTAGCGGCGGGTAAGTAGAGAAGCTGTGCTATCAGCGTATTTAGAATGGCTGTAGGTATTACTATAGTCACGAGCATTACACTTAAGAATGCCATGATACTTCCGGCTGAAAAGACTTTGTTAATTGCTGATTCACTGAAAAGATCTGGTGCAATCATCACCATTACAACAACTATCAGAAGGAATGATATACCACTTGCAAAAGTTGCAAGAAGTGTAGATATCGCCGGCGCAATACGAATCCTTTCCTTTAATGCCAGGAAAACAAGAATACAGGTAACAGCACCAAAGATTTCACTTATTAAATTTGCAGGTGGAAATAGCGAATGGCTGATTAATGCACTGACGATTCCTCCAATAAGTCCAATACCAATTGCTTCAGTAAATCTTGGTACTACAAGCATAATTGCAAGACAATAGAAAACGATAACAAAATTTGGCACAATTGGGCCCGGGATAATATTTGCTGCAAAACGGGCAATTGCCCCGACCGCGAGAAGTATACCAACAATTGCGATATCTTGTGACTTCATTTTAACCTCATTATTACAACGGAATACAGTTAATTACTTTGTAGAAGATTTTATGACTTCTATGTATATTGTTATACATTGAGGGTTATAAATGTTATTATCACTACATGTTTAAATATGGCTGGTAAAAAAAAGGGGTATGATTAGATCCAGTCAAATCCAGAGTATGATTTAACTGATATAGTATGTTTATGGAAAGTCCCGTTATACAAAGCAAATACATCACAGGTCTTCCCCTTCTTCATGAGCGCAATTTCCCGGTCATAAATCTTTCTGACCGGTTTTTTCCCCTCCTTCTCAAAAAGATCGATAAGAACAGAGTAAAACTGAATCATCTTCTTAAGGTAGGCTTCTTCATAGGCCAAAGTATTTTCTCCAATTTTTGTAGCATCCGACCTTTCTATCTTCACATTATAGTTTCCATGCTCGTTGAGTCCGCTAATCTGGCGAAAATCGATCTGCCCTTTTTCATCGGCTTCTCTGTGCATCATATATGGATATACCCTGCATATAGTGAACCGGTCGTTATAAATCCGGCATCTGTTGTTCTCAAGGAATATACATGAACCATCAGGTTTTATCCGGAGTGCATACCCGGAGACATAAAAGGTTCCCTCATTGTCGCAGATCTCAAAAAAAGGAGCTGGGATACAGGATTTTGGTTCTATTTTTATTGCTTGCTCATAATCACTGTCAAGAAGGAAGACATGTCCATTATATCCGGCCGTGCAGCATCTTCCACAACAATTACATTCAAAACCAACATCAGAAATTATATCTGCAAATTCATTTGGATTTTTATTTTGAAGCAGAGTCAACTCATCAATAAAAATTTGCCGTTCACTTAAAAGAAGGGATTGTGTCATTATAATATTTAGGAGTTATATGGGATTATCAGGCTTTGAATTGACATTCCAAATAAACTCTCTCTCAAATCATTTAGCCTATCTTTTTCATCAGAAAAATTTTCGATAACTTCTTTAAGGCCCGGTAGGTCAAAATTAGATCCAATTTTTTTATCCTGTCTTACTGGATAAAGGCGGCCAAGGACCTCCATTAATCTCTCTTTTACAAGGACTTTCCTTCTTAGTTCACCATATTCAAACAGGAGTTCAGGATCAGAACCATTTTTTGTACCTTCAGAGATTTCTGCTTTAATCATTTCTCTCCGATCTTCAATGACTGTAATTGAATTAATAAGTTGTGTAAGTCTTACAGGTTTTATCAGATAATCATCAATCATCTCTCCATATTTGATAACTTCCCTTAATGTCAGACTTTTACCCGTCTGCATAATAACAGCAACATTATCAAAACCTGGGAGGGTTTTCATATTTGTTAGGGTCTCCCATCCATCCATCGGAGTCATCATTATATCTAAAATGAGGATGTCAGGGATCTGTTTACCTACAAGGCCAATTGCTTCAGCTCCACTTTCTGCTCCAACTGCATTATATCCATGTTGATTAAGTGTCTCAACAAATGCCATCTTGAGTAGAGATTCATCATCTACATAGAGAATTTTCAACGGTTCACTCATCAGGTTTCCTTTCTCTATAGTTTGGGAACGACTTCAGGATCTCCTTCTTTAAGAATCTCTTTTGTTTCATCTTCAATCGATTTAACGACTGATGCAATCTCAGATGCTGTAGGGAATGATCCAAGCAGATCTTCATCAAGATTTATGGCTGAAGCTGAATTATCATCCATCTCCTCGGTTGCACCAAGATATTTGGCAGTCTGTTTAATAAGACTTGAAACTTCAAATGGAAAAATAATCTTGGTTGCCTGGCCATTAGACATAGTTTTTAAGGCATCAAGTGACAGGACCGAAATTGCACGTTTGTCAAGGGCCCGTGCTCCAAGCGACAAAATTCTTAGTCCCTGAGACTCTCCCTGAGATCTTAAAATCTGGGACATACGTTCACCTTCAGCTTTTAAGATTTTACTCTGTCTGTCTCCTTCAGCCTCTAAGATCATACTCTTCTTCATACCTTCGGCTTTTAGAATTGCAGATCTCTTCTCTCCATCAGCTCTAAGAATTGCCGCACGCCGTTCTCTTTCAGCTGCTGTCTGTTCAGTCATTGCCTGCTTGACAGCGCCTACCGGATCTACTTCCTTAATCTCTACACGTTCGACTTTAACTCCCCACTGATCTGTCTCCCGGTCAAGAATATCACGAAGATTGGTGTTGATTGACTCCCGGTTGTAAAGAACCTCATCAAGTTCCATGTCACCGATAAGGCCACGAAGAGTAGTCTGAGCAAGAGATACAGTTGCAAGTCTGTAGTTTGCTACCTCAAAAAATGCTTTTTCGGGGTTAACCACTCTAATATAAACGATTGCATCCACATTTGTCGGTGAGTTATCTTTGGTTATGACTTCTTGACTTGGAACATCCATAACAAGTGTTCGAAGATCAATTTTTACAACGCGGGTAATAAATGGAACAACCCATTGAAATCCTTGATTTAAGCGTCCAATATACTTTCCAAGCCTGATTTGTAGACCTTGCTCATAGGGTTGTACGATTACAACTCCTCTTGCAAAGATAATCAGAATGATAATAATTAGTAATAACGTGATAAATGTTTCAAAAAATGCCATTATTCTAGCTCCTTAACGATTACATGAACCCCTTCAGATCCTGTAACTTCAATTTTTTTACCTGCAAGAATTATTCCATCGACAGAACTTGCACTCCAGATATTTCCCTCAATTAAAACCTTGCCAGAAATTGATGAGTTGTTTACATCCTTCTCAACTATTCCGGTTTTTCCAATAATAGAGTCCATATTTGTTGTGACTTCTTTATTATTGCCATAATTGAGCCGGCGATAAAAAATCACACTTAAAAGCGCAGCAAGTAAGGTGATAATTATTGCAAAGAGTATACCATAGAACGAATTGAAGATGTCAATTCCAAAAAGAACCAAAACTCCGATAATTATCAGTACTGTTCCTGGAACAAGCAGGAAAAAACCTGGTGAAAAGGCTTCAAGGACAAAAAAAGCAGCCCCAAGTAGAACTATTATCCATCCATATGACAACCCTTCAAAGGTCATAATCAATAATCTGTCTCCATAGTTTATGAGACTTTCAGAGTGTTCTCCGACTACTCATATGCCTTTCTACTTTTACTAAAGTTGGGTTTCGTAAATGTGCAATCTTTGATCCAATTGGTACATTTAACTCCTCAGCAATGGGAATACATTTCGCAGCAAGAAGATACGCAATTGGCACAATTGCTTCTTCCTCACGAAGACTTTCATAATTTGCCATTCCTTTGGATAAAATGAGGGTACAATTGTCTATAGCATCTAAAACCTGCATTGGCAGCCTGTCAAACCTGACACCAATTTCGCCATCGCTGCCGGTTGTAAAGGTCTCATCGGCAACATCTGTAAGACCAAATTCTATCGCATCTTCAAGCGTCGCATCATTAAGGATTGGTTTGTCTTTTACAACAAGTGTTACATGACTCCCTCTGTCTTTGAGGAACTTAATAAGGGCGCGATCAAAAACAATTTCTCCGCAGTTATCTGTGAAATAAACCACGCGCGAAGAGTGTTTTAAGATTTTATCAGTATCATCTCTATAAAAACCAGAAGTAAATTCTTTCTTGAAAAATTTTTTGAAATTACTGCTAATATGATGCCCTTTCACGCCATAATCAAAAACATTGCCGATAACTGATGCAAGAGCAAAATCATGAAAACTTTTCAGGCTACCCTTTATCAGTGTAAATACTTCTTCTGCCTGTTTCCCGGAAATATCCTTTAGTTCTTTAAAGGGATCAGAAACATTCAGCCACCTGTATATGGATTTATGCAGATGACTTGCAACCACAGGGTGCGTATATGGAGTCGTTTGAAGAAATGTTAGCAGTTTCTCTGCTTTTTTGATTGTATCAGTTGTTAACATCTCATCAGCATTAGATAGGGAACATTCAAGCCCTGCTCTTGAAAGAAGACAGTCATAACAGGGTGGATATTGTTTCATATTAACTCCAAAAAAATGGGGCCATCGAGATTCGAACTCGAGTCAGAAGACCCCCAGTCTCCTAGGATGCCAGGCTACCCTATGGCCCCCGGTGCTATATTATTATCTCATAAAATATATCTAATTTTTGATTTAATGACCATTCAGTTTCTTATCCGTACTTATCCTTACATTATTATAGCTACGACTCACAAATATATCCTATATTTCTAAATTGGTGGGTGGTCTGTGCTTAAGGAAAAAATATCTGATTTCATTGAGACTATAAAGGCGGTAGACGGGATTAAATTCTGTGCCCTTGTATCTCGTGATGGGATCATGCTTGGCAAGTATGCGGAGGGTGACTTTAATGAGGCGTGGTTTGCGGCAATGTGTGCAACGATATCTGCATCTGCCGAATCTGTATCAGTAATTATTAAGGTTCAGTCTCCTGAAATCATCACCCTCCAGTCACAGGATGGGGTACTTCTGATTATGGGAGCTGGTGATAAAATTTTAATTGCTGCATTAATCGATTCAGAAAAGGATATTCTTCAGATGACATCTATTATGAAGAATATTGCTGATGAGGTTGGAGGAAGTTTTTAATGGCAACTATTCTTGTGATTGATGACAGTCCATTTATTGTGGATATTTTTGTTACAATGCTTGGACGTGCTGGATATACGGTAAATTCTGCAAATGGTGGACCTGAAGGGATTGAACTACTAAAAACCGTCAAACCTGATCTAATCCTTCTTGACATTATGATGGAACCAATGGACGGATGGGAGACCCTTGCAGCAATAAAACAAAACCTGGATACCAAAGATATTCCAGTCATGATGCTTACTGCAAAACAGCTCACCCCTCATGAAGCACAGGAATATGGGATTTATATAGAAGATTATATCTTAAAGCCTGTCACCCACGCCGAATTATATGCAGCAATTGAAAATATCCTCAACAGAAAACAGGAAATTGTTGATGATATGGCAAGGGCAAAAGAGGGAGGCTTTGAGGATGCTCTTGTAACAGAATATGGACGACTTGTAAAAAGCACTGAAATTAGCCGTAGACTCCTTAAACTTCTTGAAAGCACATATGATGTCTCTGATCCTTCATTGAGGCTTGCCGATGATATTAATGCAGCTATAAAAAGTATGGAAATGAGCCTCAAATTCCAGGAACAGCGCCTTTCACAGATGAAGAGTATGTTTGCAGAAAAATCTCAATAGAATACCCCTTTGCCTCACCTTTTCTTTACCACATAATGAAGTAGTTTCAAGAACCACGTGATATCATGTATGATCTTGTTTGTATTAAGTGCGGAGCAAAATATCCGGCTGATGCTGTCATATATAACTGTCCAAAATGTGGGCATCTTCTTGAAGTAAAATATTCTCTATCAGATATTAATGTCAGGAAGGAAGACTGGCAGAAGCGTCCACTTTCAGTATGGAGATATAAGGAACTGCTTCCGGTTTCAGGAGAACCAGTTACCCTGAATGAAGGAGGAACACCTCTATATCACCTTAAAAAGATAGGTGAAGAACTTGGCCTTCCATATCTTTATGCAAAGCACGAGGGTATGAATCCGTCCGGTTCTTTTAAGGACAGAGGAATGACTGTTGGTGTCTCAATGGCAAAACAGCTTAATATGAAGTCTGTCGCATGTGCAAGTACTGGTAATACATCAGCCTCTCTTGCAGTATATGGTGCTAAGTCCGGACTACCAACAATAGTGCTTCTACCTTCAGGTAAGGTTGCTCTTGGGAAGATAGCACAGGCACTTATGCATGGTGCAAGAGTAGTTTCAATCAAAGGAAACTTTGACAGGGCACTTGAGATGGTCAGAGAACTTTGTGATAAGAAAGGTATCTATCTCCTGAATTCTGTAAACCCATATAGACTTGAAGGTCAGAAGACCATCGGATTTGAGGCTGTGGATCAATTAGGGCAGGTTCCTGATAGAATGGTTCTTCCTGTCGGTAATGCAGGAAATATCTCCGCAGTGTATAAAGGAATGCTTGAACTATCAGATCTTGACTTTGTGGACTCAATGCCAATGATGACAGGAATTCAGGCTGAAGGTTCATGTCCGGTTGTCAGAGCAATAAGAGAAGATCTCCCTGAAGTTGTGCCTGAAATGAATCCTGAAACGGTTGCAACCGCGATTAGAATTGGGGCGCCTGTAAATGCAGAGAAAGTACTTAACGCAATTCGTAAGAGTGGTGGAACTGCTGACACAGTGACAGATGACGAAATTCTTGCGATGCAAAAAGCACTTGCAAGAAAGGAAGGTATTGGTGTAGAACCGGCAAGTGCTGCATCAGTTGCAGGTATCAAAAAACTTGCTGAAGCCGGAGTGCTTGACCGTGATGAAAGAATTGTCTGTGTAGTCACCGGCCACCTTCTAAAAGATCCTGAAACGGTTATAAAACAATGCGAACACCCTATAGAATGCGATCCTACAATAGAATCATTACTTGCTGCCTTGCAGTTATAATCCTCTTATTCTTCGCTGCTCTTCCGGTGGCAGGAATAAATGCTACCCTCTCTATCAGCCCTGATGCGAAGAGTTATGAGGCAGAAATAGTCCTCAATGATACTTCTGAGTATGAACTTTTTGAATATGGAATGCTTGGTGAGAAGATTCCATTGTCTCCCAAAAATCTGACTCTGTTTTGGGACGGAAAGGAAATAGAAGCTGAAAATGAAAGAGGAAAACTGACTTTTCCAACAGGGGATTATCTCCTGAAGTATGATGACACTCTTTCAGGCAATAATCTGATTGCGCAGTTTTCAAATCCGTCTAATGTGACTGTCCTCCTTCCAGATCCATATCTGGTTGGAAATCCGCTGCTTACATCAATTCAACCAACTAAAAACACCGTTGAACATGAAGATAATATAACAAAAATTTGCTGGAATGGTGTTCGTGAGATTGAGGTAAGGTTCTATGATGAAACACAGGAACATTTTCTCTTCATCTTTGCGCAGTTTTGGCTGATTATTGCAGTTGTAATGCTTCTTCCATTTATAATGGGAAGGCAGGAATAATTGCGGCACCTCGTAGAAGAGGTCCTTTTTTTTGGATCAATTTTCCTTTAATGATAAAAAACCTCAAAACAGGCTTAATTAGCCATCTTTATTTTTTATGGATTTGTTGATTTTTGCTATTTTTAATGTCAATTCACGCCGTGATTATATAATAACAACTGATCTCTGATTTGTAGAAACGCGCTAAAGACATCTGACAATTCTCGTCAGATTTTTCAGGCTTTAGAAAACCGTGATGAATAAATCAGGCGATTTTTATGATTTCAAGGCAAAACCTGCCATTTTGAATAAAAATGGCTAATTGTTGCCTGAACAAAATAAAGAAGGGTGATTTTTTGGTTTGGTCATTTTGCTCTTTTAGAAGTGGGGTAACGTTTAAATCCTGAGGGATACACGTGATATATCCAAAAGAGATGAGGAAAAAATGATTGATGTTCTTGTCCCAACACGTGGAGGTGTTATTAACGCCCCACCAAAGTCAGATGTAGAGACTATGGAAGATTTCATGGCACGTAATGCCTGGGGATTATACACCAGTGTAGATCTTAAAGACTGTAATCCGGAAACGATACGTGATGCAGGCAAAATACGAGAATTTGTTCTCGAACTGTGTGAATTAATAAAAATGAAACGTTTTGGGGAGCCACAAATTATACATTTCGGTCCCTGTGAACGTGTTGCAGGATATTCAATGACACAACTCATCGAAACCTCCCTCATCTCTGGCCACTTTGCCAATGAAACAAATAGTGCCTATCTGGATATATTTTCATGCAAAGAATATGCACCACAATTAACTGCTGAATTTTGTAAAAAATTCTTTGGTGCCAAGTCGATGAATGTTCATATCGCATTCCGAGATTGAATTTTTTAAATTTTAATTTATTATTTTTCTAATATCATCTTAGTAAGTTTTTCACCAAAGCCTGATGCTGCAAGAGGGCCATTTGCTGTAATAATTCGACCATCTACAACTATCGGATCTGGTTTGAAAATCGCTCCATTCTTTATTAGTTCGTCAATTGCTGTATCGTCTGACCAGGATGTCACAGATTTGCCCTTAATTATTCCTGCCTTTGCAAGCACCACCGGTGCAAGACAGATTGCTCCAATGATTTTTTCTGCTCTGTCAAATTTCCGGACAACCTTTTCAAGGTTCTTATCTGGCCACAGATGGTATGGAGAACCGTTTCCTCCGACAATAAATAGGGCACTATATGAATCAGGACCTTTTACCTCAGCTTCTTCAATTGTGTGTTCAATCAGAACCTTCCCACCTTTCATTCCGACTGCCATGCCTCTCATTGACGAAATAATATCAAAAGTTATATCGTTATCTTCAAAATGTCTTATCGGTTGCAATAATTCATCATCATTAAAATCCCGGGGGGCAATTACAATTAATACCCGTTTATTCTTTACAGTCATATCTACACCTGTGAAAGAAGATTGTCATTATTGGTTATAACTTATTAGCTTTGAATCATAAATCGATAATTTTCCGTTTTTTTGGTATCTGGTGAAGATGGACTCCGAATAATATACGATTGAAACAGAGTTTGCGGGCATGGTCATTATGCTGTGATCACGAAGACCAATTTTTTTAGGTTAAAGATCTTTTTTTCACTGCGCGGGCAAATATCCAAGATCTTATTCTGCTAATTATAAGTTAATTTCCAGAAATATGGTCCGAGTAGGTTTAACTAATAAAGCCTTCAATGTAAAATCGTCAAAATTTACGCGCCTTGTGATATTATGGTTGAAATTACTTTATTTTCGTTATACATGAAGTTTGGATCTCAAATTTTTTACTTTTTTGTAAATTTCAACCCAAAATGGGCATTTTTGAATAAAAATGGCATATGATTGACTATATCAAAAAACGAAGAGCATAGATTAGGATTTTTCATTTTGGCATTTTTTATTTAGGGCAATCCTTAAATGCTGATGGATACACGTGATAATACCAAAGGTGATGAGTGAATTATGATTGATGTTCTTGTCCCAACCCGTGAGGGTGTAGTTACCGCCCCACCAAAGTCAGACGCAGAGACTATGGAAGAGTTTAAGGCACGAAATGCCTGGGGCCTGTACACCAGTGTTGATCTGAAAAATTGCAATCCGGAGACTATTCGGGATGCAGGAAAGATACGTGAGTTTGTGCTCAGGTTATGCGATCTTATTCAGATGAAACGTTTTGGCGAACCACAGATTATCCATTTTGGACCATGCGAAAGGGTTGCTGGTTATTCTATGACCCAACTAATTGAAACGTCACTCATCTCTGCTCATTTTGCAAATGAGACAAATTCAGCATACCTTGATATCTTCTCATGTAAAGAATATGCGCCACAATTAACGGCAGAATTTTGCAAAAACTTCTTCGGTGCAGAATCAATGACTGTTCATATCGCATTTCGCGATTAAACTTTTTTTAAAAAATTAGTTAAGTTCTGATGAAGATATCAGATGAATATTTTCTTTAAGGAGCATTCTGATTGCTTCTTCTACCTTATCAACACGAAGCACAAGAACTGCCCTGTCTTTTCCTGAATAAGCATATGAATAATCGATGTTTATCGACATATCTGCAAGTTTTGATGCAATCTCATAAAGGCCACCAGGAACATCTTTCATCTCAACGGCAATTACATCATTAAAAGCCGCATTAAACCCAAGTGTTTTCATCTTTTCACATGCAAGGTCAGGTTTGTCGACAAGTACTCTTATTATCCCAAATTCATCAGCCTCTGCAATTGTAAAGGCAAGGATGTTTACTCCCTCATCCTGACAGACTTTTGCCATCGCTGCAAGGCGCCCCGGCTTGTTTTCAGAGAAGAGAGATAGTTGGCGAATCATATATTTTTTGCAAGTCATAATAATTTCCTCCTGTCTATCACACGTTTTGCTTTTCCCTCAAAGCGTGGAAGTGTTCCTGATTCTACAAGTTCAACTCCAACCGCAACATTAAGCGATTGTTTCAGGGTTTTTTCAACATTCTTTCGAATGGTCATGAGATTTGAAATCTTGTCAGATACAAACTCACGTGGAAGTTCAACCTTTACAACCATTTCATCAAGAGTGCCTTTTCTGTCTACCTCAATCATGAAATGGTCACCAACTTCTTTCATTCCAAGAAGTGTATGTTCAACCTGGGATGGGAAGACATTGATTCCTCTGATAATGAGCATATCATCAACTCTTCCTGAAAGTCTTTCAATACAGGGATGTGTTCTCCCACAGGTACATGGCTTTGTGCTTATAGCGGTAATGTCTCCGGTCCTGTATCTAATAATAGGAAAACCGTCTTTTTGAAGCATGGTAACGACAAGTTCTCCACGTTGCCCTTCTGGAAGAGTTTTACCAGTATCTGGATCAATAATTTCCGGATAGATAATATCTCCCCACATATGAAAGCCATTCTGCTTCTCACATTCACAGAAGAGTGGGCCTGATAGTTCACTTGATCCATAGATATCAAATGCATCAACACCAAGCCAGTCCTTAATTTTCTTACGCATCTCTTCTGTCCATGGTTCTGCACCGACGGTTGCTTTTCGAAGAAGAGTGTCATTTTTAATAGATACACCCATCTTTTCGGCAACCTCACCAAGATGCATGAGATAGGACGGAGTACAGGCAATTGCAGTAACTTTAAGATCCTGCATTAGCTCTATCTGTCTCTCAGAGTTTCCAGTAGATGATGGAAGAACAGTTGCTCCTACTTTTTCAGCTCCATAATGAAGACCAAGTCCTCCGGTAAAGAGTCCATAACCATATGAGATCTGCATAACATCGCCTCTGCCAATTCCTGCTGATGTCAATCCTCTCGCAACAGATTCACTCCAAATATCAATATCACGTTTTGTATATGCAACAACAGTTGGTTTACCTGTAGTTCCAGAAGAGACATGATATCTTACAAGTTCATCAGGTTCTGCCATTACAAGTCCATCCGGGTAATTATCACGCAGATCTTTTTTTACCATAAATGGAAGTTTTGTAATATCATCAAGACTTTGAATATCATCTGGATGAACTTTGGCCTCTACCATTTTGTCATGGTAAAACGTAGAGAAACTGTAAACCTTTCCAATAAGAGTTTTCAGCATCTTATATTGAAGTTTTTTAAGATCTTCCATTGGCATTTCTTCTATTCTTGGATCCCAGAATCTCAAACTAAATCACCTCTTCTGTCAATTACTCTTTTAGCCTTTCCTTCAAACCGGGGAAGCGATCCGGGTTCCACCAGTTTTACTGCAACTCTAAGTTCTAACACTTCACGAAATGCTTTTACAATTTTACTTTGAAGTTTCTTAAGATCAGTAATTTCACCCTTAAAGTATTCTGGTAAAACTTCAACTTCAATACTCATTTCATCCATATGATTTATACGGTCAACATAGACCATGTGATGATTACCTACTTCGTCAATTTCTGAGAGTACATGTTGAATTTGACTTGGGAAAACATTAATTCCCCTGATTACAAGCATATCATCATTTCTGCCTGTAAGTCTTGCAATTTTCGGGCCACGTCCACATGGACAGACATCATCCAAAATCATTGTGATATCTCCGGTCCTGTATCTGATTAAAGGCATAGCCTCTTTTACAAGTGGAGTTATGACAAGTTCTCCTCTTTCACCTGGGGACAGGTTCTCACCTGTTTTTGGATCAATAATTTCAACAAGATAACTGTCATGCCAGATATGAAGCCCATTATGTTCATGGCATTCAAAGGCAACGCCTGGCCCATATAATTCGCTCATACCATAACTGTCAAATGCCTCTACATGGAGTTTATCCTGAAGTTCTCTTCTCATTGATTCAGACCATGGTTCTGCACCAAAGATTCCTTTTTTAAGACTTGAAATATCGATATTCATCTCATTTGCGGTCTCTGCAAGGTGGAGAGCATAACTTGGTGTGCAGTGAATTACAGTAACACCGAAATCATGAATCATTTCAAGTTGCTTTTTTGTATTTCCTGTAGCACTTGGAACAGTTGTTAGTCCTGCCTTTTCTGCTCCATAGTGAAAGCCAAGCCCTCCGGTAAACATTCCATAATTTACCATATTTTGAAAGACATCTTCATCAGTAAGGCCAATCATTGTAAGGTTTCTGGCAATCAGAGATGACCAGTTGTCAAGATCTTTTTTTGTATATCCAACTACAGTTGGTTTCCCGGTTGTCCCAGACGTTGCATGGATTCTTACAACCTCTTTCATAGGAACCGCAAAAAAACCAAAAGGATATCCCCCCCGTAAATCTGTTTTCTTTGTAAATGGGAGTTTTTGAATATCATCAACTGATCTTATCTCATCAGCTGTGATTCCCGCCTCTTTGAATGCTTTTTTATAAAAGGGTACATTTCCACATCGTGAAATCGTCTGTTTCAGTCGTTTGTACTGAAGATCTCTCAGGTTTTCAGGCGATATGGTTTCCATCTCTTTATCCCAGAACATAACAAATCCTTTCTCATCGATTTTTCTTAGATAAGTAAGAATATATCTGTGTTCTGACCATGATAACCTTTGTCATGCCTAACCTTACGACCCACGGAAGAGATATATAATTCCCTATTGATTTTATGGTATGCATGTTCTAGGAATTAATACAAGTCCCAGGAAAGAGAGCAGGACTCGTCTGCTCCTCGATGAAGTCCTGAAAGGAGCAGAGAATGCAGGATGTACGACAACTCTTCTTTCAATCCGTGATTTTGATATTGGGATGTGCACCGGATGTGAAACCTGTTATAAAACCGGGAAATGTGCAATTTATGATGATTTTGAAGATATGCTTAACGCAATGATAAATGCTGATGCAATTGTAATCGGAAGTCCTAATTACATAGATAATGTGACTGCACAACTTAAATGTCTCTTTGACCGGATGGGGGATGTTATTCATCGTCAGAGACTTCTTAATAAGATTGGAGCAAGTGTCAGTACTGCTGGGGGGGAAGGTGCAGAATTTGTTGCTATGTATATCAAAAATGTTCTCCAGAAGATGGGTACTGATATTGCGGGTAGTGTTTCATATAACCTATCAGGAGGCGAGGAAGCCATAAAGAAGGCCAATTCTGATGCATATGCTCTTGGTAAGAAAATAAGTGACGCATTGAGAAATAATGAGCCTTTTGAGGATCAAAAGGCAGTTCACGAGACAATAAAGGTAAATATGCGTTATCTTGTGACGGCAAGAAAAGAGGACTGGCCGGCTACCTATGAATACTGGAGTAAAAAAGGGTGGTTATAACCTTATTCAGGCTGTTCGTATAACTGCATCATCCTGAAGTCCGAGGATTTCAATTGCCATCTCACGCATCTTGAACTTCTGGATTTTACCACTAATGTTTATTGGGAATTCGTTAACGAAGGTGTAATATTGCGGAACTTTATATCGCGCAATCTTTCCGGTGCAGTATTCCCGCACTTCTTCTTCTGTCATTGTTACGTCTTTCTCAAGTTTTATCCATGCCATCAGTTGTTCACCATACTTTTTGTCAGGTACTCCAATTACATAGACATCAGAGATCTTTGGATGCAGGTGAAGGTATTCTTCAATTTCACGTGGATAGATGTTTTCTCCACCTCTGATAACCATATCTTTTAGTCTGCCTTCAATATGCACGTAACCTTCCTTATCAAATGAACCAAGATCACCTGTATGGATCCACCCATCATCATCTTTTGTGAGGCGGGTTGCAGCAGGATTATGGTAATAACATTTCATTGACATGTAACCCCGTGCACATATCTCTCCGATCTCTCCAAGTGGCAGAATCTTTCGGGTTTCAGGATCAATTATCTTGATCTCGGTATGTGGAAATACTCTGCCAACCGTTGTTACACGTTTTTCAAGAGGATCTGCTGTTGTTGTCATTGTAACGCCCGGTGAGAGCTCTGTCTGACCGTAAACGATCACAATCTCTGACATGTGCATCTTTGAGGAGACTTCTTTCATGGATTCAATAGGGCATGGACTTCCAGCCATGATACCTGTCCGAAGAGATCTCAGATCATATTTTGCAAAGTTTGGATGTGCAAGCTCTGCAATAAACATTGTAGGGACACCATGAACTGCAGTGCAACGCTCGGCTTCAAGAGTCTTTAAAACTTCTTCAGGGTCAAAGACCGGAACCGGGATTACCATCGTCGAGCCATGTGTCATACAGGCCATATTGGAAAGAACCATTCCAAAGCAGTGGTAAAATGGCACCGGAATACAAAGTCTGTCCTTTTCGGTAAAACCCATTCCAGATCCGATAATGTAACCATTATTAAGGACGCTGTGATGAGTGAGTACTACCCCTTTAGGATATCCTGTAGTTCCTGATGTATACTGAATGTTAATCGGGTCATCAAATGAGAGTGACTCCTCACGTTCGGTTAATTCTTCAGGATTGATTCGTTCGGCGAATTTTTTAATGTCATTCCAGCAGTACATTCCATTGTATGGAATATCTCCCATAAATACTACCGTTTTCAGGAAAGGAAACTTTTCTGACATTATTCGGCCAGGTTGTGACTCATATGCTTCAGGGCAGGTTTCATAGAACATGCCGACATAGTCAGAGGTCTTAAACCGGCCCTGAAGTATGAGTAGTTTTACTTCAGCTTGTTTTAAACTGTATTCAAGTTCAAACGGGCGGTATGCAGGATTGATGTTTACCATCACAGCTCCGATTTTTGCGGTTGCGAACTGGATTAGGATCCATTCTGCATAATTCATTGCCCAAATACCTACACGGTCTCCTTTGTTGATTCCAAGAGCCATCAGTCCTTTGCCCACCAGGTTAACCTCTTCGAGGAATTCCCGGTAGGTCAGTCTTATATTTTGAAACCGGGAGACAAGTGCTTCAGTATCAGGATACTTTGCCACGATGTGGTTCAGATATTCCCCGATAGTGTGTCCAAGGAGCGGAACCGAAGATATCCCACAGGAATAACTCAGTTCTGGTGGGTTTATGTTTTCCATTACTTACAGATTAGTAGTTATAATGTGATAATAGTTCATAGCAGTGACATAATTCATATGAGTTTTAAGGTCTTTTTTTTTGGCACGCGGGAATGTTGTTAAGTAACTATTATATGATTTACATGCACACATATATGAGCACAAGGGGCTGTGGCCTAGCCCGGCATGGCGACGGGCTCCAGCGGTCTTTGCAGTATGCAGATGATGACAAATGGGTCTTCTGATTGATGATGATCCGTTGGAGCACTGATGCAGATGGCATATCGGAGAGACCCGTCGATCGTGAGTTCAAATCTCACCAGCCCCACATTTTGTGTCGGTTTTTTTATATTTATTTCACCAGCGTAGTCTTTTGCGTACTTTAAGTTAAGTGAATTTAGTGTATTGTTTGTGCATTTTAATAATAAAAATACAACTCGATAACTTTTAGAAGTAGTTAAACGTATATCCTATGTATAGGGATCTTATGGTTACTAAAAAAGAGTTTTATGAGATTTCGATGGAGAGAGATCTGTGGACAGATATTGCGAAAAAATTTCTTGATAATAACAATTCAGGAGAAAAGACCATAATTGAACATACAATCAGTGGTGAGCCTGCAAAATGTCTTGTCACTGGATTTTTAACATCAACTATCAAAAAACCAGCATTTGTTCTTAAACACAAAGTGAGAGTTCAGGTACTTGAACTGATGGATTCACCAGTTGCAGCATAACTTTTTAACTTTTTTCACTTGGAAAAGCTGCTTTATAGTTTATGTGCTCATATATAAGGGTTGAAACTCATGTATCTTATAGGCGAAGCTCTGATTGGTGATGGTGCAGAATTAGCACATATCGACCTTATTATCGGGGAAAAAAACGGGCCGGTAGGAATGGCATTTGCAAATGCTCTTTCACAACTTTCTGCAGGTCACACTCCTCTTCTTGCAGTAGTGCGTCCAAATCTTATGACTAAACCGGCAACGGTTGTGATTCCTAAAGTTACGTTGAAGGAAGGGAAACAGGTTAATCAGATGTTTGGACCTGTTCAGGCAGCTGTTGCAAAGGCTGTTGCAGATTGTGTTGAAGATGGGTTATTTGCCGGTAAAGATATTGATGAACTCTGTATTCTTGCCAGTGTTTATCTTAATCCAGCCGCAGATGATTATAATAAGATTTACCGGTATAATTATGGGGCAATGAGACTTGCCATTACCCGTGCGCTTGATAAGTTCCCTGACGAGACGGTTCTTCTTCAGGAGAAGGACAGAGCAGCACATGCTGTTATGGGCTTTAAGGTTCAGCGTCTCTGGGATGCTCCATATCTTCAGGTGGCTTGTGATATTGTTGATCTTGGGAAATTAAAGGCTGTCCTTTCCGCGCTGCCTGAGAATGATCACCTGATTATTGAAGCCGGAACTCCGCTGATTAAGAAGTTTGGTCTTAATGTTCTCTCTGAAATCAGGGCAATCAAGCCTAATGCATTCATTGTTGCTGATATGAAGATACTTGATACTGGAAATCTTGAGGCAAGAATGGCAAGCGATGCAACTGCTGATGCGGTTGTGATGTCTGGTCTGGCTCCGATTGCAACAATTGAGAAGGCAATTGAGGAAGCAAAGAAGACTGGTATTTATGCTGTTATTGATATGCTAAATGTTGCAGATCCTCTTGCTCTTATTACGAAGTTAAAAGTGAAGCCTCATATTGTGGAACTTCACCGTGCAATTGATGCAGAAGATACTGCATATGCATGGGGTAACATTGCTGCAATGAAGAAAGCAGCCGGCGGAAAACTTCTTGTTGCAACAGCTGGTGGTATTCGTGTCCCGGTTGTTAAGGATGCTCTTAAAGCAGGAGCCGATATTCTTGTTGTCGGGCGTGCAATTACTGCAAGTAAAGATGTTCGCCATGCAGCAGAAGAGTTCCTTGAGCAGATTAATAAGGAAGAGATTGATCAGTTCAGAATTATGACCGATTTCTAGGACAACTTGTTCCGCATTCTTACAAGAAACTTCTTTTTTATACCTGGGTAATGCGTACTATCAATTATGTCTCCCCAGGCATCCAATAGCGAGAGATTCCACGGAAATCCCGCTAATGCGCCGGACCCTCTCCCCATAGCTATCTCATCTGGTAAGATTACCGAGAGGGATGCAGAGATAATCAAATTGTATGTCTATGAACATGCTACCTCTTCAAATGCGGGGAAGGTTACCAATCTGCAACTTACCAGAGCATTAATTACATTTCGAAGGTGGTCCGGCCCTTATTCTGGTGCTACTATCATTGATTTATATAAAATAGTTGATGGGGTAAAAACCGACAATTCAAAGAAAGGGATACCATACTCCGAGCAGATGCAACGCTCATACATATCCCGGGCAAAAGCGTTTTTTTCATGGCTGGTGGAAACCGGCGAATCCTCAATTCCTGAAAAGAAAATCAGAAATATCAAAGTTCCCTCTCCATTTTCCGGAATCAAGTCTGCGGCAGACCTTCTAACCCCAGAAGAGGTTGAGGAGATATTGCAGGCATGTAAAACATCCAGATTGCGGGCATTATTCACGATGCTCTATGAAGGGGGGTTTCGAGTCGGGGAGGTTGGCACATTGAAATGGGGGGATTTAAAATTTGAGTCAGCTGGAATTGTCGTCAATGTCGTGTATAAAACAAAAAAGCCGCGATATATCAGGCTTGTAATGTGCAAAGAAGCACTTTTAAAATGGAAATCTGATTATCCAGGTGATCCCTCAGGTGATGCTTATGTATTTTTGAATAGCAGAGACGAGGAATTGCAATACCATGCGGTGAAAAAGATGCTTCAACGTGTTGTTGCAGAAACAACCATCACGAAAAAGGTGAATTTGCACCTGTTCAGACACTCCCGTGTTACCCATTTAATGCAGGAAGGGGTCTCTGAATCGGTTATAAAAATCATGATGTGGGGATCAGTAAATACCCGTAGCTTTGCCACCTATGCACACCTTTCCGGTGCAGATGTTGACCGGGCGATTTATGATCTCTACAATATTGATCCAGCGGTTACTGAGAAAAGACAGAAGCGGCTTGAACCGAAAGTCTGTCCTCACTGTAGAGAAATATGCGGCCCGATTACCCGTTTTTGCCCTATGTGCGGTCAGTTATTAGATGCAAATGATATCAAAACCGATGAGCAATTACAGAAGTGGCTCATTGAAAACTCATCATTTTTAACGGCATATTTAAATAAAATGCAGGTACAGCGCGAAATGG
>CAYSSW010000006.1:29874-66128 GCA_964434005.1 uncultured Methanospirillum sp. | reverse complement strand
CTCAACATCAGTACTGTCTTTGTTGCTTGCTGTGAGTGTTACTGTGTATGATCCTGGTTTTTCATAGGTATGAGTTGGATCTGCGAGCATTCCTTCAGTATTTCCATCTCCAAAGTCCCAGTTCCACATAGTTGGGTCTCCTGTCGAGAGGTCAGTAAACTGAACTGTTAATGGAGCGTCACCACTTGTTGGTACTCCTATAAAGTCTGCAACAATTCCATCATCACCGACTGATACAAGATTTTCCATCTTTACAGTGTCAGAGGCTCCACTTGCATCACTTACTGTGAGAGTGATTGAGTAAAGTCCATTGTTTACAAAGGTGTGAACCGGGTTTTGCTCACTTGATATTTCTCCATCTCCAAAGTCCCAGTACCAGGTTACAGGATTTCCAGATGATGTGTCGGTAAACTGGACGTTAAGTGGGCTGCTTCCACTTAATGGTGCTCCTGTAAAGGATGCTGAAAGTACTGGTGTTGGTGGAACTCCTCCTGATGAAAGATCTAACTGCTTTATGTCTCCTGCTACAAAGAGGAAGGACTGTTCTGCAATTTTATCTCCGATCTTAAAAGTAACCATAGCATTGCCATCTTTTACATCAGTTTCGGTGGCAGCTATTACGAGTTTCTCATCAAAGATTCCTGTTCCGCCATATGTTCCTGCATTTGCAAGAGTGATTGTTCCTCTTGCGTTATCATTTACCAAGGCAGTGATTGTAGTCCCTGCTGGAGCCGGACTTCCATCAATTGTAACACTTCCATAGTATTCTGCTGGAAGTGGCGGCACTGCTGATGCTACTGTTATGAGTGAACAAAGCAGTATGATAAGCACTGCTGCCGGCTTTATAATACGTGTCCCATCCATTATTCCATCCCCATGCTGACCGTCATTCCGGTTTTTTTCCCGGTGATCAGTAATTCATGAATGATCGATTATTGTGTCAAGGGTTGATAACTATTACGATTATTCCTTTAGTTTATTGAGATATTGAAAAACACGGAAATTTAGTTAATTATCGGATCCATTCTATAAATTGAGTTTAATTTATTGACTGGTATTTTGATGGTTGGATATAATTGACTTCCGGGGGATGATCTTTTTATTGTGGACCTGTGGATAAATCTTCATGGTGAGGGTATTTTTACCCGATGGTAGTTGATAGTTGAAAAGCGGTGGTTTTTGGAAAGAGGCGCGGTTGATATATTGCTGATGGGTTTTGTGTAATCTTATTAATCGTTGAATTGATCTATCTCTTGTGTATGTGATAGGGGTAGATTTGTGAGGATTTGGAATTGATTTTAACTTTGATTTTGAAATGGTTTAGATTTTTTATTCCTGTATCAAAATGGGTTTATTTTTTAGGTATCTAAAAAATTTGAGGCAATATAAGAGTTAATTATACTGATTGTGCCTAGAATGGCACGTGTAAATTCATTTTGCAATTGTCGAAGATATCAATAAACAAAAATGGATGGAATGGTTGAGAGAAGGAAAGAACTGGAATGTGACTTTCAAAGAGGATAGCGATTAACCCATTACAAAAGGTTTACATCCAATATGACCATAATTGGGTATATTTGAAAAATTTATATTGGGCCCTTTCCTAAATACAATAACTATCTCTATTCTAATATATTTTACACCGGCTGAATGACAGGTAAAGGTTATATTAAAAGCAGGAAAAGAGGTTTTAATATAAACTCTGACGGCTGTTCTTACCAAAACATGCCATACCTGAAAGATTCTTTTCATAACGGCAAAGGGTCGTTCTACAAGAGATCTAACTTTTGAGATTGCTATATTTCTCCTTTTATACCTGATTGATATAGTGATTTCGAAGATCTTTTCATAGTTTTATTCATTGAACCCTTTGGTTTTACTCTGAAATGTCCCATATAACGATAAGCCAGTTTCTCCTTCTTTTGAGAGATCAGTCTGACTATCGTGTAAACTTAGAGGAGTTCTTTCAATTCTACGAATCAACAAACATTCCTTATTGAATAGTGAATGTAATTTTTAGCCATAGTGAGATTTTTTGTCTTTTATTGTCCATGCTTCATCATGTTTAAGTCTGTGATTGATCATCTCTTAAAACATCAGAACGTGCATGTCCCGGAAATGTAGTGATAACTGATATATCCTGAAGTAATACTCATTTATTCTGGAATCCCATCAGATTTATCTGTCATTGAAGTTTATCTCAAATTGCATTTTTTATTCATTCTCAAACGTTTGCGAAATTTCCAAACTCTCATTTACCAGGAATTGAGGGAGGAAATTCTACAAGGTGTTGAAAAGAGATGCGATCACTGGCTTGTTTCTCCAGATTGTAATCTGAAAGACCATGCCATTGTTGTAAAACAAGTAACTTGATGAGAAGAATTTCGTCAGTATTAGCCCTTCCATCTCGAATTGAATTATCTTATATATGTCCGAGACAATTGGGATGAATCAACTCCAATCTATTAATTATTCAACCTCACCTATTCAATCTCTAATATTGCATATTTTTTGATATTATAGTGAAAAGGCAAAAGATGTACGGACATTGTTAATATTTGATCTTCTAAGATAAAACCTGGGTTAATCGCTATCCTCAAAAATAATACCTGTTCAGTTTTTAGTGAAAAAAAATTTACCTGCTAAAAAAAGCGCCTGAATTATGTGATTAAACGGTCTAATAGTCTTAAATTTGTTAAAACAGATCCCAATTTCAGAGGGTAAATAGGCATCCTATAATTCGTATAGGATAATGTTGAGGATTAAGGTTATTTTCAGAAATAGTGTGCAATCTCCTTATAAAAATTAAGAAGAATATTGATTTATTGTGATTTTTCAGCAGTTAGGATCGATATATTTATAACGATATGTGCCGATATAATGTTCATCATGTATAGCAGAAATGATGAAGCAGTGTCACCAGTAATTGGTGTCATTCTTATGGTAGCAATCACTGTCATTCTGGCAGCAGTCATTGCAGCATTTGTCTTTGGCATGGCCGGCGATGTATCTAAAACAAAAACCCTTGCAGTAGTGATAGATCAAACAGATAAAGATACAGCGGTTTTAACTAATCATGGTGGAAATGATTGGGTTGAAGATCTGGAATTTACTGCATCTGCTAATGATAAAAACTGGAATACAACAGAACTGGATAAACTTAAACCAGTTGGTGGTACTGCAAGAATCGATGAAGGTATCACTACAGGAAATGATCATATTGTAGTGACATGTAAATGGCCTGATGGAACTTCACAGGTTGTTCTTGATACCTACGTATAATTATCTTAACTGATCTCTCTTTTTTTGTAATTTTACTATTTTGAGGATAATGATTAATCCACTACAGAAGAAAAAAGTGCACACCTAATAATAACCATGATTGGTTATTTTTGAAAAATCCTAAATTGACCCTTTTCATTATCAAAACAATGTAGCCAACGCTATTCTAATTAGTTTTACAATGACTGAATAACCGGTAAAGGATATAAAAAAACAGGAAAAGAGGTTTTTAATCTGAACTCTGGCAATTATTGTTACCAAAACATGACCTGTGTGAAAGATTCTTTTTTGTCTGTGATTGATCACCTCTGAAAACATCTGAACGTGCATGTCCCGGTTCTGAAGAAATGATGCACCAAGTACTACTCGTTTAATCTAAAATCCCATCATATTTAACTGTCGTTGTAATTCATTACAAATAGTATCTTCTTTTTTATTCATCCTCAATCGTTTGAGATATTTCCAAATAGTCGATCTATTCTGAATTGATGGAGGATATCCCAAAAAGTGTTGAAAGAGATGGATCATCGGATTCTTTCTCAAATTGTAATCAGAAAGATTATGCCTTTGTTGTAAAACAAGTAACTTGATGAGGAAAATTTCGTCAGTATGAGGAATTCCACCTCGAATTGAATCATTTTGATAAATATCCGAGATAATTGGGATAACTACTCCAATCAATTTACTATTCAATCTCACCGATTCAATCTCCAGGATTGCTTCTTTTTTAATATTGTAGTGAAAAATCGTATGATTCAGGAGATGCCATTATTTAATCTTCTAAAAAAAAGATCTCTTAAATCATTATTCCTTGAAAAAATCAAATTCAATAATATATGATTTTTAGAGATCTATTCCATATTAAACATTAAATCTGAAAAATAAAGTCCGTCTATTAGTTTTTCCAAAAAGGATCAAGATAATCTTCCGGGTTTCAGGAAATATTGGCTAATTGCCTGACGATTAGACAATATCAGGGATCTATTTATGGATACACACCGATTAATATATAGTCTCAAAATAAAACCGGGAATGTATTGTCAGAATGTCTGAAATAATTACTCATCTGGATGGAATGAAAGAAATGCATGATCATTGCATTGTCAATTATCTGTATGATAACCTCAGTTGTCCATTTTCACCGGATGAAACCTATTTTTCTTCAATAGTTGATAAGCAGATCATGGGGGTAAATGACTGTAAAATCAAAAATACAATTCATATCACTCTCAAAAATTTCACATCTGATCTGGTTTTCATCAAGTTGCAATATCACAATAACAAAAGATCCTTAACTATCATCAGATCCATATCCCGTGTTTTTGTGACAATGTTGAATATGAGATCACTTATCTAAAAATAAATAATAATATAACGATATTTTCTAAAAATAAAGAAATTATGAGTGTTAGCTGCTTATCATCGTTAAAAAAAATGGTAAAAAACTAGGAACAACTGAGGGAAAAGATCAAAAAACCAAAATCAAATAAGGATGAATCCAAAAAAATCATAATAGTATTGGTGAAAATTAGTATTAAGAAGATTTAATAAAACTTATAGTGAAAATTCCCAAACGGGTCGAATTTTATTAACACAAGGATAAACTCTGTAAAAATATATGAGTTCATCAGTTAATTAGCCTATGCTATCTCTTTTCCCATAAAAATAATTCACAATAAATACTATAATATCTATGCAATTCAAACGGGTTTTTATAACTGGCGGTGCTGGGTTTATTGGTAGTAATCTTGTTGATCGTATCCTTGAATTAGGCAATGAAGTGGTTATCTATGATAATTTATCAACTGGTTCAAAAAAATTTTTAGAATCTGCTATCAAATCGAATAGATGCACATTAATCATTGGAGATAATACAAATACTGAACTCCTTTCAAGATCAATGGCTGGTTGTGATTTTGTATTCCATTTAGCCGCAAATGCAGATGTAAGGTTTGGAACAGAACATCCGTCTAAAGACCTTCATCAAAATACAATTGTCACATTTAATGTGCTTGAAGCAATGCGTGAGAATGGAATTAACAAAATTGCTTTTTCTTCTACTGGATCGGTTTATGGCGAGGCCCAAATACTACCCACACCTGAGAACAGTCCTTTTCCTATTCAAACGTCATTATATGGAGCTTCAAAACTTGCATGTGAAGGATTAATCGAAGCATATTGTGAAGGATTTGAGTTTCAGGCTTGGATTTTTCGTTTTGTCTCAATCCTTGGAGAGAGATATACACATGGACATGTCTTCGATTTCTATAAACAGCTTATAAAAGACTCAAATCATTTATCGATTTTAGGCAACGGCCAACAGAGAAAATCTTATCTTTATGTTCAGGATTGTATTGATGCTATCTTTTGTGCATTAGAAAAATCAAATGATAAAGTAAATATTTTCAATCTTGGAACTGATGAATATTGTACAGTAAATGACTCTATCTCATGGATTATTGGGCATCTTGGAATACAGCCTGATTTTACATATTCGGGAGGAGAACGCGGATGGATAGGAGATAATCCATTCATCTATCTGGACTGCTCAAAAATACGATCACTTGGTTGGAAACCAAATCATTCAATCAAGGACGGAGTTATCCAAACTCTGGAATACCTTGAGAATAACCCTTGGGTAATGGATAGAAAATGAGTGAGTCAAATCACATAGTTCTTATAACAGGGGCTACAGGAAGGCTTGGAAATGCTATGGCACAGAGATTCATAACTGCTGGAGCAGATGTAATCCTTTTAGGCAGAAATACTGATAAACTAAATAAACTCTCATCAAAACTATCTACTATTGCCAACGGATCTCAAAATATTTACAGTTATTCACTTGATTTGAAGGATCTTGATGAAATTCCTAAAACGGTGCAAAAAATTCAAGAAGAGGTTGGAAACCCGGATATTCTTATTAATAATGCCGCAATTCAAGGGCCTATTGGTCAATTTATAGATAATGACATAGAGGAATGGAATGAATGTCTAAAGGTATGTCTATTTGCACCTATTTCATTATGTAGAGCAATCATCCCAAAAATGATTCAAAAAAGTTATGGAAGAATCATTAATATATCTGGTGGAGGATCTACCTCTGAAAGACCTGGTTTTTCAGCTTATTCAACCGCCAAAACGGGACTTGTAAGATTTTCAGAGACCGTTTCACATGAAACCGGGCCATTTGGAGTTAATATCAATTGTATTGCGCCGGGAATAATGTCAAGTGATATGACTCAAACGATAATCAAGGCAGGAAAGGAAACATCAGGAGAGAAAGAATACGAAGCAATTAACCGACTGATTAAAGACAATTCCCATAATGAAGAGAAAGCTGCTGAATTAGCATATTATTTGACCACTCCAGAATATAATAAATTAAATGGGAAAATAATTAGTGCGGTATGGGATCCTTGGGAAAAAATTCCAATTTATCAAGATATATTATCCCGAACGGACATATATACATTAAGGCGAATTGTTCCAACAGATAGAAATTTACATGGGATTGATTAGAAATGAAAGTTGGCATTATTGGATGTGGGGTCATTGGAAATAAACGTGCTGCTTCTCTTCCTGTGGGTTATTTACATGCTGTTTCAGATATATCTCTTGAAAGAGCAGAGAAACTTGCAGAAGGATATCCTGATGTTAAGGTATTTTTAGATTGGCATGAACTCTTAAAGTCTGATGAAATTGATGTTGTTATAATTTCCACAACAAATAACTGGCTTGCTCCTATAACTTTAGCAGCAGTGTCTGCAAAAAAGCATGTCCTTGTAGAAAAGCCTGCTGCACGCTATTTTTCAGAGTTTGAATCGATATTAGAATTAATTAATGGGACATATATTAAGGTCAAGGTGGGTTATAATCTTCGTAATCATCCAGCATTACAAAAAGCCCATGATATTGTAATGAGTGGTGATTTAGGAGAAATAATGTATATTCGTGGGAGATATGGACATGGAGGCAGACTTGGTTATGAGAAGGAATGGAGGGCAAATCCTGAAATTTCAGGTGGAGGTGAACTTCTTGATCAAGGAGTCCACCTTATAGATCTTTCAAGGTGGTTTTTGGGAGATTTCTCTATAATAGATGGTCATGTTCATTCATATTATTGGGATATGCCAGTTGAAGATAATGGATTTATCTATTTGGAAACACAAAAAAAACAGGCTGCATGGTTACATGTAAGTTGCACAGAATGGAAAAACATATTTTCGTTTGAAATATTTTGTAAAACTGGAAAACTTCAAATTGATGGGATTGGAGGAAGTTATGGTACAGAACGCCTCACTCTTTACAAAATGTTGAAACAGATGGGTCCTCCGAAAACCACAATCTGGGAATATCCATTTCCTGACAATTCATGGAATCAGGAGTTTTTAGAGTTTGAAAAATCAATTCTTGCTGGAATAGATCCAAAACCTGGGATAATTGATGCACAGGAAGTACTTAAAATAGTTTCTAAAATTTATGGAAATCAATCATGATAATAACACGCAGTCCACTTAGAATTTCTCTTGGAGGAGGAGGAACAGATTTACCTTCATACTATTCTCGATATGGTGGTTTTCTTATTGCTGGAGCAATTGACAAATATGTTTATATTACTTTGCATGATACATTCCAGGAAGAGATAATAATAAAGTATTCTCAAATGGAAAAAGTCCATTCTCCGAATGAGATAAAGCATTCAATTATTAGGGAATCCTTGAAATTAATAGATCGGGATATTAATTATATCGAAATTGCAAGTCTTGCTGATATTCCTGAAGGAACAGGCCTTGGTTCTTCAGGAGCCTTTACATGTTCACTCTTAAAAGCTCTCCATTGCAGAAAAAAGGAGATTATTACACCAACAGAACTTGCAGAGGAAGCATGTAGTATAGAAATAGATATCCTTGGTGAGCCGATTGGAAAGCAAGATCAGTATATCTCTGCACATGGGGGTATCAATTGCTTCTCTTTTGAAAAGGATGGAAAGGTTATAAAAGAAAGTCTTAAAATATCATGCGAAATTCAATTTGATCTTGAGGATAACTTACTTCTTTTCTTTACTGGGTATACACGATCAGCTTCAAATCTGTTAAAAGATCAAGATGATAAAGTTAATGAAAACAACTCATCAATGATTGATAACCTACATTTCATCAAAGAACTTGGATACAAAAGTAAAGAAGCACTTGAAAGAGCAGATCTTTACGAGTTTGCAAGATTAATGAATGTACACTGGGAATACAAAAAAGAGAGGACAAAAGGAATGAGCAATGGCAAAATAAACAAATGTTTTGAAATTGCTCTAAATAATGGAGCTCTTGGAGGAAAATTAATTGGTGCAGGTGGTGGCGGTTTTTTGATGTTTTATTCTGTTGATAATAAAAAACTTCGAAGAGCAATGAAAAATGAAGGTCTGGAAGAAGTCAGATTTAAATTTGATTTTGATGGCAGCCAGGTGGTGACTACCTCATAGTGTTTGTTATAATTATTGCCGGTGGGCTTGGCACCCGGCTTTATCCAACAACTCTAAAGATTCCAAAATCAATGGTAGAGATAGCGGGTTATCCTTTTATTCATCATCAACTTGTTTTGTTGAAAAAAAAGGGGGTGGAACAGATTGTTCTGTGTATTGGACATCTTGGCTCTATGATTGAAGACTATGTTGGAGATGGATCGTCATATGGGATTAATATTAGATACTCATATGATGGCAATGTTCTTCTTGGAACTGGTGGGGCGATAAAGCAGGCCTATAATTTATTACCTGATAAGTTTTTTATTCAATATGGTGATTCATATCTTGATACAAATTATGAAGCAATTGAAACTGAATTCTTAAAATCTGGTCTCCCAGTCCTTATGACCGTTTATCATAATAGTAACAGATATGATGCAAGTAATATTCATATGGAAAATGGACAGATAATCAGATATGATAAAAAGGATCAGGCTGATGAATTTGAATATATTGATTATGGGCTTGTCTGTATTAAAAAGGAGGTATTTGATAGATATACCGGCAGATTTGATTTATCAACGGTTTTTGTTGATTATATAAAATCAGGACAGGTTTGTTCATATGAGGTCCGTGAAAGATTTTATGAGATAGGTTCTGTAAAGGGAATTAAAGAGACTACAGAATATATTGAGAGGTAAACTATGGAGGATAATGAGTATATTAAATTATTTTTAGATGAAGGAATTACGATTATTAACAAAATTGATCAAATTGAAATATCTAAGATGATCAGTATTCTTGTTAATCTTCGTGAAAATAATGGCCGGTTATTTATTCTTGGTGTTGGTGGAGGAGCAGGTCATGCCTCTCATGCGGTCAATGATTTTCGAAAGATTGCAGGTATTGAGGCTTATACGCCAACTGATAATGTCTCTGAACTTACTGCCAGAGCCAACGATGATGGTTTTGAGACAGTCTTTATTGAATGGCTAAAGGGAAGCCATCTTACTGCAAAAGATGCATTATTCATCTTTTCAGTAGGTGGGGGAAATCGTGATCTCAATATCAGTGTAAACCTTGTTAATGCTCTCATGTATGCCAAAGAAAAGGGATCAAAAATTATTGGAATTGTAGGACGTGATGGTGGGTACACAGCTAAAGTTTCTGATGCGTGTGTGATTATTCCGAATGTGAATCCAAACACTGTAACTCCTCAAACAGAGGGTTTTCAGGCTGTTATATGGCATTTAATTGTATCAAGCCCTGCCCTGCAGAAGTATGAGATGAAATGGGAAAGTACTAAGTAATGAGGGCAGTATTTCTTGATAGGGACGGTGTGATTACCGAGATGGTTTATAATGATGCTACTGGTGAGTATGAACCGCCACATGATCCCAGGGATTTAAAAATAATCGATGGAGCTATTGAAGGTTTGAAGCGCTTGTCTGATGTGGGGTTTTTACTTTTTTTGGTTTCAAATCAGCCAGATTATGCAAAAGGAAAAACAACTTTAGAAGGTATTGTCTCTGTCCATGAGATGATGGATAAAGTATTGTTATCAGCAAAAATCCAGTTTCAGGAATATTACTACTGTTATCATCATCCAGATGGAATAGTGCCAGAGTATTCTTTTAATTGCCAATGTCGAAAACCCAAACCATTTTTCTTGTTAAAGGCTGCAAGAGATTATGATATTTCTCTATCAGATTCATGGATGATTGGAGACAGAGATTCTGATATAGAATGTGGAAAGGCTGCTGGGGTAAAGACAATCCTTGTTGAGTATAGATCTTCGAAAAATAATAGGAAAAAGGAATTTTATAATTACAAAGTGGATAGCCTATTTGAGGCTGTAAGAGTGATAACTAAGCAAATGTGATATTATGGACATAGAACGAGAATTTTATTTTAAGATATTTTGTCCGATATTTAAGGTGATTCGTCCATTGATCCGGTGTGGATCATTGACGGTTACAAGAAGGATGTTATGTGATAAAAATTCAAATACTGCCTGCTATGCTGAAAATAATCAGTTTGATTATGTTAGGATGCGTTCTCTTGAACTTATTGCAGAGATCGTAAATAATAATAAAATAGAAGGACAGATAGCAGAACTTGGTGTATATAAGGGAGATTTTAGTAGAATTATTAATGCAAATTTTCCCAAAAAAAAGTTATATCTCTTTGATACTTTTGAAGGGTTTGATGATAGAGACAGATTATATGATCTGGAAAAAAGATTTACAAGCGATAAATTTTTCAAGAAAAAAAAATACAACGATTCTACCATTGAAAGTGTTTTAGATCAAATGCCACATCCGGAGAAATGTGTTATCAAGAAAGGATATTTTCCTGAAACTGCAAATGGACTACAAGAATCGTTTGCTTTTGTTTCACTTGACTGTGATCTTTATCAACCAATGCTTGCTGGGCTTAAGTTTTTTTACCCGAAACTATCTACAGGTGGATATATTATGATCCACGATTATAATCTTGATGAGTTTGCAGTAAGAGAAGCCGTTGCAGATTATGAAACGTTAATTGGGAAAAAACTTTGTATAGTTCCACTGCCGGATAGTAATGGGACAATTGTTATTGTGAAATAATATTAGAAAATAGTAATTTTTATCTTTATAGAGATTAATGTAAGTATTAAGACTTGATTCAATTCTTATTTATGAAGTATTTTGAGGGAAACAATTTGAAGATCTGTATCTTGAAAGCACACTCTATGAAAGATAATAGAATCAAAAATTGAGAGGATATATATCCAAAAAACCTTTGTGGTGGAAGGAATACTATCAAAGTTAGGAATTGTCATGTTTAAGGTTGATCTTGAACAGGTTGTCAAATGATTGAAAAATTTAATATTAAACTTTATGCTGATGGTGCAGATCTGGCTGGTATGATTGAGGAATATAATAAGGGAATAGTTAGTGGATTTACTACCAATCCTACACTTATGAGAAAAGCTGGTGTTAAAGATTATGAAGAGTTTGCAAAAAAAGTAATCCGAGCGATACCTGATTTACCTATTTCTTTTGAGGTATTCTCGGATGACCTTTTAGATATGGATAGAGAGGCACGCAAGATTGCATCATTTGGAAATAATGTTTATATTAAAATACCTGTAACGAATACAATGGGTAAAAGCACAGTAGATCTTATTAAAAAATTGTCAAGTGATGGTTTGAAGCTTAATGTAACTGCCATTCTTACTCTTGATCAAGTAAAATCTGTGACAGAAGCATTATCATATGGTACTCCCGCAATTGTTTCAGTCTTTGCTGGTAGGATTGCTGATACTGGTGTTGATCCTGTGCCAATAATGAAAGAGGCAGTAAAAATTCTTGGTACTAGACCAAATGCAGAACTTCTATGGGCAAGTACCAGAGAGGTTTTAAACCTAGTTCAAGCTGAAGCTTGTGGTTGTCATATTATTACGATAACTAATGAGATACTCAAGAAGGTTCCACAACTTGGTAAAGATCTTAAATTACTTTCACTTGAAACAGTGAAGTTGTTTTATAATGATGCACAAAGTGCCGGGTATAAAATTTAATTCGTGTGTATTATGAAGAACACTGAAAACAAGTGGCCAAAGATTATTCCTCCTTTATCCGAAGAAAAAAGGGCAATTAGGGATGATTTTATGCACTATTGGTTATCAGTACTGCCAAAAAAATATGGGATCGTTGAAAAGTATAATCATGGATACAGTGCAAAAAAAGGGTTTTTTGACGGATGTCGAACTCTTGAAATAGGAGCAGGTCTTGGAGAACACCTTGCTTATGAAAACTTGGCTGAACAAGAATATTCTGTTATTGAATTAAGATCTGAACTTGCAGAAAAGATTAAGATAAAATATCCTGATATTTCTGTGATTGTTGGAGACTGTTCAGAACATATTGATGTTGATGACAGTAAATTTGATAGAATTCTTGCGATTCATGTTCTTGAGCATCTTCCAAATCTGCCGGCCTGTCTAAATGAGATCTATAGAATTCTATCAGACACTGGTAAACTGGTGGTTGTAATACCATGTGAAGGCGGACTTGCATATGGACTTGCAAGAAAAATTTCTGCTCAAAGAATATTTGAGAGAAGATATCATCAAAGTTATGATTGGTTTATTGCAGTAGAACATATTAACAGACCCAACGAAATAATTGAGGAGTTAATAAAGAGGTTTTCAATTGAAGAAACATCATATTATCCACTAATTATTCCAAGTGTAACTATGAATTTATGTATCGGAATGGTTTTAACCAAAAAGTGATTTATTTCTTTTTCTCAAATACAAGATTATTGCAAACAGTATAACTCCATAAAAAACTTAAAATAATCTGGATAATTTTTGCTATTAGCGGGATTATCAGAAGATATTCTATACAGATAATTAATATTACATTGTTTATTATATAAGTGAAGAGAAAAGCAATTAAGTATTTTGAAAAAAAATAGACATCATTTCCTTGATTTAATTTAAAAGTCCAGTTTTTATGGAGGTAATATATAATAACCGTACATACTAAAAATGAAATCAAGTTGGCTACTAAATATTCTATATATAGGAGATAAACTAAAAGATTGAAAAGTACAAAATCTAAAACTACTCCAATTCCTCCAACAATTAGATATCTTAATATTCTGATATATTTATCATTAAAAATACCTTTCATGATTTAGATAACTGTTAATTTTCCATTGTTATCAGATATCTGAGACCATAAGGAAAAGTAATTACTTCTCCTATAAAAAAGTTCCACTCTCATTAATAGTAATAAAAACATATTTAGAATGGAATAGCCAGAAAGGATTAAACTTAAAAATCCTTGTTTTTTCTGAAATTGGTGCATAGGAATATCCCTTTTGATTTTTTTTACATACCAAGATAAGAACTGGTAATGACATTTAAGCCTGCAACAGAAACTTTTTCCGGTAGATCATATAATTCTGGATTTGCTGAAACATCAATAATATCATATTCACCAGGTTTTAAGATTTGGTATATCTGTTTTGTGACGGTTATATCATCATCAATATCTTCAAGTACACTTAAAGCAACCATAGTATTCTCACAGTTATCCGGTAGTGGACATATTACAAGATAAAACTGTTTTAATGGTATGTTAGATCTCTTATTTGTAATTGTTTCCAAAGGAGTGGAGATATAATCTGATCCTATTAGAAAGGTATGTGGAAACCGCTTATTGATATCTCTTAATAGATTACCTGAAGATGAACCAATCTCAAGGATTGTCCCATGTAGTGGGAGATGGCAGGAGATTTCATTATATGCATGAAGCCTTGAACTTTTATTGATATAGTGATTACCATTATCTCCTTCATCTTCATGAAGTGTAGTGAGTGAAAATTCCCATTCGGCATAATTTTTTGTATAATAAAGAATTGAAGTAGATTCTAAACCAATTTTAAATTTTGTTCCAGACCATATCGGTTTTTCAGTGTAACACTGTGGGACTGGAAATATATAATTCATTCAAGATTCTCCTTTTTTTCAATAATATATAGTGGACGGTGTTTGGATTCGTCATAAATTCTACCTATATATTCCCCCATAATTCCAAGTGAAAGAAGTTGAATTCCAGATAGGAAAGTTAAAAGAATAATTGTCCATGTAAGACCTGGGGTCAGATCAACATGTAACAGTAGTTTTTCTATGAGTATCCAAAAACCAAGTGCAAATGAAAGGAATGCTATGACAGCACCAAGGATTGTAGATATCTGTAATGGTTTAATTGAAAAGCCGACAATCCCATTAAAAGCAATTTTAAGAGAACCAAAGTATCTGTTATAACTTGACACTCCTGACTGGCGTTCATCTCGGTCATATTCGATATATGTTTGTTTAAATCCTACAAAAGATACCATTCCTCGTAAGAATCCGTGTGATTCATTCAGTTTTTTTAATTCATCAATTACAACCCGATCCATAAGTCTGAAATCTCCTACATTTGCAGGTATTGATACATCAGATATTTTATTGATGAAAATGTAGCCAAAATGGGTGATGACTTTTTTTATAAAGGTTTCACCTTTGCGTGAACGTCGTTTTGCACAAACTACCCGATACCCTTCATTCCATTTATTATACATCCGTTCGATTAGTTCAGGTTGATCCTGAAGATCTACATCAATGACCACACAGGCATCACCTTTACAGAGATGAATACCGGCAAGAGTTGCTGCGGGTTGGCCAAATCTGCGACTGAATTCTATCAGACGAATGTTTTCATTTCTCTGAATTTCCTCCATAATCACCAGTTCTGTCTTATCTGGAGATGGATCAAGACAGAATAGAATTTCATACTCACATTTTAATTTGTCAAATATGGCTTCTGTCCTTTGAAGAAATGGACGAATATTTGATTCTTCACGATATACTGGAACTATTATTGATATTAGTGGAGATTGAATATTTGAAGTCATAATATCCTATTATTCATTTAGTTGTATTTGAATTAATAATATGTGAACGTCAGATTTTTTAACAAAAAAATGTAAATTCTTCTCCCTATTCGAATATATGGTTCATAGATTCACAAAAAATTCAGAGAGTCTTCTTTCTATGAGGATTTCAACAGAGCCTAAAAACCAAAAAAAAAGAATTATTGCCTGAATATTTCTTAGTAAAAAAACAATATTTCTAAACCAATTCAAATATTTTTACTGTTTCATCATCATATATCAATTTTAATCCATCTTGTGGTAGATCAACAAGATATGTCTGCTGTTCTAGCAGCCCTACATATAAAAGGTCAGCTCCATATTTTTTCATTAAAGGAATTGTCATATTAGGTGATTCATATATCATCTTAACATCCAATAATCGCTTTTCAATCCACATATCTTCATCGCCTCTATGCAACATAACATAAGATGTCCAACCCATTATTGTAGGTATTCCAGTCATAGATGATATCCGGCTGAAATATGAGAGTGAGCTAGAGTAATCAGAAGCTTCTATAATAATATGACCGGGAGGAAGAGTTTGCAGATATTTTATTGCTTTAGCATCCTCGTCATATACTTCAGAAATCCAGGCATGACCATTAAGTGTAGGCGTATAAGGCAGTCCAATAAGAAATCCAGATACTGGAAGGATCAGAAGTATTATTATAAAAATTCCAGATAATATCCTGTTTATCTTTGTTTCATTAAACCAGGTTTTAGTTTTATCTTCCAATCGACTGATATATCTTTTGATTTCTTCTCCAATCATAATAGCTGATCCAGTTCCAAGAAGGATCCATGCACAAAGACCAAGTTTAAAAACTGTATTTGATCTACCCAAATCTGCAATCTCTTCTAAAAAGAAAAATTCAGTAAGTATAATAATTCCAAGTCCACATGCTACAAAAAAGTCTCCAATATCACGATGTCGATATAATACAAAAATTAGAAGAACAATAGATAAACTTACAGACAAATGTGCGGTTAGTATTCCAATTATTAGAAGAAGGAAGATCCATGGAAATTTTAGTATTTGAGCTCGAAGAGAGAAGATAATACAGATAAAGAAAAATCCGTGAACTAACAAGTAAGGAACTATTGGAGAAGCATTTGTAACTATACTAATGCCTGATACTCTATGTACATCCATTCCAAATAAGAATTGACTGGCAATTAAAAGTCCAATTAATGGAGTTCCAATTAGGAAGAAAAAAGAATTTTTCAAGGAGTAATCTTCTTTAAGTTTCTTATAACAATTGTTTATTGATTGAAAGAAATCATCTTTTAAAATTTCAGATAAGTTCATATTCAATGATTTTTTTATCAAAAACAATCCAGTTATAAGAACAACGGGTGCCCAGACAATGACGTCCCATGAGTGTATGCAGGGAAGCGATGCAAGACAGATACCACAGATCACTGTTAATGAGATCTGGCCCTTATTATCCAGTTCTTTCCAATACATAATTGCGCAGGTAATTAGCAATATCATCAATGATTGTGAAATAAATGCAGTGACATTAGCATGAACCTGGCTTAAAAAGAGGGAAAGAAGAGGATATTCATTAATTTCTGAAGGAATAACTCTTGAGCTTAAAAAAATAATATTAAAGACATCTGTATCAGAAAGAAGGCCTGATATGATGTTAAAAATTAACGCAGGATTGATAAAAAAGAAGGCAATAACTGGTAAAAGTGCAAACCTTTTTATCACTAATTTACCAATAGCAAACATATTCACAGATACAATTCCTGCAATTGTGGGAATACAGAGATTATAGAAATAATTAGTAGAAATGTTTGCAGATATCCCAAGCATTGCCATTAACCAATGTCCAAGATAATAATAATAATTGATATATTTTCCAGATACCCAGGCATCCAATGGTGGAACGACAGGATTCAAAGCAATAGATGCAATGAAACCAAAATCTGCAAAATTATCCAGAAAATTTGTATCCGGGAGGAAAAATTTAAAAACAAGGAATGAGATAAAAACCACTGAAAAGATTAGATAATAATGCAACTCATCTTTCATATTAAAAAAAATGGATTTATAATTGTATAAAAGAAAAATTAGACCTGGTATTAATATAAAAAATATTGCAAGTTTTGGGGGAAAACCAAAAAAAGATAGATACCAGGAGATAAACATAAAAACTAAAGGACCGGTTGCAAATGAAAGTGGAAGTGACAGTTTTGGAATTAATGAATGCAATACAGCATATGTACTAAACTGAATTATCAAATATATCAAAAGCCAGGAAAAAATAGCATAAAGATCATATAGTTCAATCATAATTAATTACTTTGCAGATACATTTTAGCCTACAGGTATTAAAAATAGATCATATAGCCATTGTAATGCCGGAAGCCAGAATTCATAGCCATATCCTCGTGTGATAGAGAACAAGACGACGATAATTAAATTCCAGACTACAGGCATAATCAGAATCAAGAATAATGTTGAGTACAGGAATGATTTTGGTAAGGATATTTTCCTGTTAATTATCAGGATTAAGAGAAATATTGTGATTAGAATATATACCAAATATGAAATAAATTTAGTAAAACCAAAAAAACTTCCGTTATATGGAGAATAAAGAATAAGTCCTATAAAAATTAGTGGAGAACCTATTACCAGAGAGATGATGGAATACTTAAGCAAATTACAACTGTTTTTAGTAAGTTCTGATATTTGATATAAAGCGATTAGACCGATTAATCCACCTGGGATATATAGTGGTGAGAGATATCGCATATCTGGTCCAATTCCTTCACTAATAATCAAACCGTGAAGACCGCTGATATAGGTGATAAATACTGATAAGATAGAAGCTATACATATTAATACCTCCAGATTCCATCCTTCAGTCTTCTTAAAAACAGGTATAATTCTGTTTAGGATGAATAATCCAATACTTAATAAAAATAAAGGACATATTGCAAAAACACCTATCATCCCTGAAATCGGATTAAATAATACATGGAAGAGATCTGAGCAGAAAGTCTCCCATTTAGGAGAGAAATATGTTAAAATATAGGGCAATAAAGATTTATCATTTGATCTTATCGTGTTATCCTGATTGACAGTATCACTTTTAATATCAGTAAATACGGATTTTGCAGTATTATCTTGAACAACAGTACCACTTTCCATATAAATAAATACTGGTTTTAGAGGATCGCCGGTGATTATATTATTATTTATAAAGAAAGGAAGACTTCCAATTAATAATACAAGTGGAATGAGAAAAAGAATGGCAAATTTTCTTTTATCTGAAAGAGTTGACTTCTTTCTAAAGAGATACCCATAATAGAAAAATAAACAACAGATAGTAAAGACAAATGCTAATTCGGGCCTTACCCATGCAAGTAGTCCACACCCACAAAAGGTTAAGATTCCATATTTGAGGTCATCTTTTTTTACTATAAGGAAAAGTGTTGCGATTATTCCCGCAAAAATTACCGCGGTTAGCATATGATCTTTTGCACTTGATCCCCAGTATATATAGGATGAGGAACATAACAGGGCAATAACCCCAAACAATGAGAAACAAGAATTTTTAAAGAGTAATCTGCAGATAAACAGAAGGATTATTGAAAGGAGAGCAAATAGTATGTGATCAGTAAAAATCAGGGCTGCTGCTTCAATAGGATCAGTAGGATTTGATACAGAAAAAGGATAGAAGAAACAGAGGTTGAATAAAAGTCCTATTAGTGACATGAATATCAGAATAAATGTCCAGTTCACTTTCCAGATCTTTGAATATTCCGGATAATACTGCAGAACCAGTAATGAAATTAAAACTGGAATGAAAGACCATAATAGAAGAATACCAAGGCGAAAATTAAGATCTAAAAGCAAGAAAATATGATATGTCGGTAATGCCAATATTGGAAGGAATAGACTATAGCCCAGAATGTTACCCCGGATAGAAAAGTATTCAGTTAATTGGTTATTTACAAACGAGCCATATTTTCCTTCATTTGTAACTATCTGGTGTCCTTCTCCAAGTTGATGAAGTTGGTTTGCAGAAATCCATTCATCATTATACTGAAAGGCAGGCGTCCCAATAGTTATAGAAATAAATAAAACAGTTAAAAAAACTATGCAATATAATGGCAGAGAATTCCTATTAGAGGATTTGATCATACATAAAATGATATTTATCAAAATAACTAACTATCGTTTTTATAGAAAACGAATGATCAATAAGAATTAAATTAAAAAAAAGGATTAGATAATTACTCCACCAGCATAACCTGATGCAAGTGTTCTCTGAATAAGAGTTGATGCACCAATTGATGGCTTAATTTCAAGAGCAAACTTACTGCCTGCTTTTGGTCCTGCTAATGATTTCAGAGTAATCTGTTGACGTCCACCTGGAGTGATGAAGTTAGTTGATGCACATTGAGATGCGCCACAAAAGATACTTGTTGAAGTAATTGCAGTAGAGACTGCATTGTTCTTTCCATATAAGAATGAAATATCTGTTACCTTAACAGACTCTCCACCTTCTGGAACACGAATGTAAAATGTTAATTCTCCAAGTCCTGTTGCTGTTGTATAACTTCCATACAACTGACCATCAAGAACAACATTGGAGGTTGTCTGTTTGATACCTGAATAAGTAACTTCCTGAGCCTTCTGGGTTGCAAAGAACCCTGCTCCGAGCATAACATATGAGAAAACAGCTGCAACAACAACAAATGCAATAAGCACAATTGCTGCTTCAAGCCCTGTAAATGCTGAATCATTCTTCATGTCAATACCTCTGTTCAGTAACCTGAACACTAATAGAGGGTATTGATAGTATTTATATCTTTTTTATTCGAAAAGAGACAATTAATTGTGATAGAATCCTAAAAGATTAAGACCTTGGGCTCAATTTAATAATATTAGCAAAAGAAATACAAAAAAAAGGATTAGATAATTACTCCACCAGAATATCCTGATGCAAGTGTTCTCTGAATAAGAGTTGATGCACCAATTGATGGCTTAATTTCAAGAGCAAACTTACTGCCTGCTTTTGGTCCTGCTAATGATTTCAGAGTAATCTGTTGACGTCCACCTGGAGTGATGAAGTTAGTTGATGCACATTGAGATGCGCCACAAAAGATACTTGTTGAAGTAATTGCAGTAGAGACTGCATTGTTCTTTCCATATAAGAATGAAATATCTGTTACCTTAACAGACTCTCCACCTTCTGGAACACGAATGTAAAATGTTAATTCTCCAAGTCCTGTTGCTGTTGTATAACTTCCATACAACTGACCATCAAGAACAACATTGGAGGTTGTCTGTTTGATACCTGAATAAGTAACTTCCTGAGCCTTCTGGGTTGCAAAGAACCCTGCTCCGAGCATAACATATGAGAAAACAGCTGCAACAACAACAAATGCAATGAGCACAATTGCTGCTTCAAGCCCTGTAAATGCTGAATCATCCTTCATGTCAATACCTCTGTTCAGTAACCTGAACACTAACAAAGGGTATTTATAATATTTATATTTATTCTATTCAAAAAAAAGATTTACAATAAATTAATATTTGAATAAACTTACTATTATCGAAATAATTGAGTTTAACATAAGAATAAATTGTGTCATCCAAAAAAAGGGAGGAAATCTTATTCTTTTTCTCTTATAAAGAGAATAAGTGAACAGATGATCAGACCTATCACAATGAGAGTTCCTGGAAGAGGAGTTGAAGTTGAAGATCCTTCTGTCTTATTATTTTCAAAGAGTTCAGAATACTTTTCTGAGTAGGCTTTTTTTGTTTCATCATCAGGAGCAAGAGATGAAGCTTTTTCAAAAGCCTCTTTAGCTTGTGTCAAATTACCTACAGCTTTTAATGCCTGACCCTTGATGAACCATGCATCAGAATATGAAGGATTTAGTTTGATCACCTTATCCATAGCTTCAATAGTCTCTGGATACTTATCATGCATCCAGTAAATGTTACCAATATTTTGAATGGCTTTAAAGTTTGAAGCATTTAACTTTTCAGTTTGATTATATGCATTGATAGCGTCTCTATACTGGCTTAATGCCTCATAGGTTACTCCAAGATTGAACCATGCAAGTTCATCTTCAGGATCATTTTTAACAATCTCCTGATATAATGAAAGAGCCTGGGCATAACTGCCTGTAATAAAATTTAATTCAGCCCTTTTATGCATAACATCAGGATAAGTTTTGTTTATCTCATATGCATGCTTGTAAGAAGATAAGGCAGAGATAAGATCATTTTTTTCATACTGAAGTGCACCAAGGTTGGACCAAAGTGCAACATCATCAGGAGATAAATTTACCCCTTCTTGAAGATAAGCTATAGCAACATCAATATTATTCATACAAAGAGCAGCTTCAGCAGCATTTATTTTACCAGATATCATAGCAGGATCGATTATATTTACCTTTTCAAAGGATTTCATAGCTTCTTCACAGTTACCAAGGCGAAGAAGTACAACTCCTCTATTATTCCAATAATCTGGAGTTTCAGGGGAGTTATTAATCAGAGTATTATATATCTCTAATGATTCATTCAAATTTCCATCAATTAATAGTTGTTTTGCCTGATCACTTGTCACCATCTGATTTTCATCTGCAAAAACAAAATTAGAACCACTCATTCCAGTAATCAATAAAAGGAATAAAACCTGATACAATTTCATACAGTTAGTTGATCTTAAACAATAAAAAGTATTGTGAAAAAAAGATAATAAAAAATATTTAAAAATCATTTCTTCAAGTATTAGTTCTTATATATATATATATATATATATATATTTATGTTCATTTCAATAATTCAATTTTTATAATAATGCGATAAAGCTTGCTGCTATTAGAACTTATGGGGATAATTAATAACTCAACACCACGAATTACATACGATGGATGAAAATAAAGGTAATATTTCTTTGCCAATATATTGCATTGTTTTCTGTTTTGTTTTGTTTATTTCTATAACAATTAGTGCGCCGGCATTAACAATGAATGATGAATGGATAAGTGCCAATCAGCTCTACCAACTTGGAACAGGTCAACAATTGATAACATCTGAAGAAAAATATGGTCATACTGAAGAGGGAGAGAGCTTTTTTTTCTCCACACGTGCTAACGTCTTTATATATGGTTTGTTTCTTCCTATTGTAGCCTTGCCTGCATATCATGTATTCATGTTTTTGGATATGGGATTTAGACTTGCAGTCATTCTATTTTGGGCTATTCTACCAGTAATCATATCGCTTCTTATTATGATATATTTCCCTAAATACTCGAAATTTCATGGAATATCCTGGCCTTGGATCCCAATAATTGCTATAATTCCACTATTCTTGTTAAATTTGATATACTATTATCCCTTTTCAGCTTCAGGTATATATGATCCTGTTGAGTCAGCAGCATTGGTCATTACAGATAATTTCCTTCTGGCATTTCTTGCTGTATTATTCCTGTTTATATGTAGAATAGTCTTTAATAATTGGTTCTATTCTTTATTTGGAACATTTGCTCTGTTGTGTTCTTCCTCGTATTTATACTGGGGATCTTGTGCAAAAGATCATATGTTGGCAGCAACAGTTTTTACACTTGTTTTGGCATCAGCTTTGTTGATGGTGAAAAAAGAAAATATTAACTATGGAATTTTCACTTTTATAGGTATTGGTCTCCTTGCATGGGTAAGACCTGAACTTGCTTTTATATTGTTTTTAGTAAATATATGTATCTTTTATTGTTACTACTATTATTCATCCTTAAATTCATCAGATAAGAAAAAAGTTACCGTCTATCTGCTTATCCCTCTGTTTGTTCTGGTTGGAGGTATTCCATTTTTTGCTAACAATATTATGGTATCCGGAGATCCTCTTACCCCTCCATTTGTATATGCACTGCAGATGTCAAATTCTAATATAGAAGGTACCAATTGGTATCCGGATGATGCTAAAATTCTCATGGAGAGCAATAATTCAGAAATCAGTCCAATATATTATTTAATAAATTATTTCTCTCCTCATTGGAACTCACTTATCACTGATTATTTATGCATTCTTTTTATGAATAATGATAGTATTAATAGGATTGCCGGTGTTTTTACCCTTTGCCCCATATTTCTCATTGGAATTTGTCTCTATGCTCTAAATTATTTAAAACCTGTATTTATATGTTCTGAAAAATTTAAAAAAGAATTTTTAATTGCTCTTGCATTTGTTGTATCGGTATTTATCACTTATACCAATATCTTTCCTTATCTACTTGCAAATCCGACTGTGACACTTCCAGATTACCGCCATCTTACACCACTATATGCACCTGCAGTTCTTATTGGATTGATTGCAATTTATAGATTATATAATTCTAACACTGACATGGTCAGGATTTTTAAAACAACAATACCTATTTCGATTTTCACTTCTATTATCATCTTCTTAATATTTCTGTTATTTCCAAAACTTATTCCAAATGTTGGGATAACTGATATTATAGCCGTTTTTGCATTTGTGATGTCGATTATTTATATATTCTCACTTTATATCAGAAAAACTCTTAATATTTCTCGAAGATTTGAGATAGTATTTCTTGCGGTGACACTTGGATTGCCGCTTTTCTGGAATACATGGCTGATTATATGTTACACAACTTTAAAAGAGAACGGATATGCTATATGGCTCCCATTGCTTGAATATATATACAGTAATGTATTTGTTTTCATCTGATAAACTTTTTTTATTAACGATTTGCATAATTCTTTATCCTATATTTGACAACCATATAGCATGAATCGATTCTTATCTCAGAATTCACTTCCTCTCTATGGAATTGTTTTCTGTGTTGTTCTTTTTATTTCTATTACAATAACTTCCCCTGGATTTCATTACAACGATGAGTGGATAAGTGCTGGTCAACTTCATCAATTGGCAACAGGGCATCAGATCATCACTAATGAAGGAAAATATGGCTATATGCCTGAAGGTATCAGTAATTTTTTTTATGCCCGGGGAAATCTTTTTATTTATGGCTTATTTCTGCCTGTAATAGCTCTGCCTTCATATTTTCTTTTTATGTCACTTGACACGGGCTTTAGATTTGCCATTATTTTTCTATGGACTATACTTCCAATCTTTGTAGCATTGATGATATTGTATTTTTATCCGCAGTATTCTAAATTTCATGGAATATCATGGCCATGGATTCTAATAGTTCTCTCAATTATCCTGTTCTTTTTAAATATATCCTATTTTTATCCATTTTCAGCGGTGGGAGAAACAGATCCTATAGAAGCAGCAGCATTAATATTTACCGATCACCTTGTTTTAGCCTGTCTTGCAATGGTTTATCTTTTAATTAATAGATTACTCTTCGAAAACAAATTTTTTTCATTATTTGGAACGTTTTCTCTTTTGTGCTCATCTTCATATATTTTCTGGGGTTCCTCTGCAAAAGATCATATTTTAGTGGCTTTTGTTTTTACAGTAATATTAGCCTCAACTTTACTTATGGTTAGAAAAAAGGATCTTCGATATGGAATTTTGACGTTTACTTGTTGTGGTCTGCTTGCATGGTTAAGACCTGAATTTGCTCTGATATTATCTGTTATTTCTGTATGCATATATTATTGTTATTATTATATATTGGCAAAACCAAAAGATAGAACGAAAATAAATGTGCTTTTATTCATTCCGCTTTTTTTGCTAGTTGGAAGTATTCCATTTTTAGTTAATAATGTCGTTGTAAGTGGAAATCCCTTAACACCTCCATTTCAATACGCCGTTCAAATGTCAGAGTCCTCCGGGATTGAATATGAATGGTATCCTGGAGCTGCACTTTTTGCAAAAGATGAGACCGAAACAGGTAATCCTATAATATCATTAATATATAAGATCTACAATTATTATACACCACAATTGGATACTATTTTTGGTGATTATTATTCAGTCCTATTTAGTGATATGGTAAAAAATCCAAATATCATTGGAGTATTTGCTATATGCCCTCTGTTTTTTGTCGGGGTAGTTCTGTTACTCCTGAATTTTATTAAATTATTTCCGGATAATAAAATATTAAGTGAAGAACTGTTAATTTGTCTGATATTTACAGCATCAGTTTTAATAGCTTATACAAATATCTTCCCTTATTTAATTAACAATCCCGGTGTTAATGGTCCGGATTATCGCCATCTATCCCCGATTTACGCACCTGCCACCTTGCTTGGTCTGATTGCAATCTACCGATTGAATAACTCAGCGAATAATTTTGTCAACTTATTTAAAACGGTATTTCTTTCAGTAATTATTCTGTTACCAGTGTTTTTCTTTATATTATTATTATTTCCAATTTTGGGAGGGGGAGCAGGATACATCAACCTTATGATATATGCTTCATTGATAAGTGCATCTATCTTCATATTACTGACGGTGATAAAGAAGTATTACCTAATACCATTCAGGTTAGATTATTTGGTGCTTGGTGTAATGCTGACAATACCACTATTATGGAATATTTGGATGGTCTTAATGTATTCAGTATTAACTATCAACGGTTATCCACTTTGGCTTCCATATATCGAATATCTTTACTTAGATAATTTGATGTATGCATAAGAGTATCATTCTTTTTTAATATCACAAAATTTTGTCCGCATCCCCATATCCATCACCTACACACAACTTCCATCTGCCAACACATATAAAAACAAACCTAACTTTTATAAGAGGTGGATGGAAAGGTCTTATACGTATGGTGATCAATATAACAGACACAACTGAAAGGTAAAAACAATGTCAAGTGTAAACCCTTTTGAAATGGCCCAGAGACAGCTTCTGGACTGTGCAAAGATTCTGAAACTTGAGCCCGGTGTAACCGAAGTACTCATGCAGCCACAGAAACAGATCATCGTCTCAATCCCGGTAAAAATGGACAATGGAGAGACCAAAGTATTTCAGGGATTCCGTGTCCAGTATAACAACGCTCTTGGACCATACAAGGGTGGAATCCGTTATCATCCAAACGAAACCATTGATACAGTCCGTGCACTTGCAGCATGGATGACCTGGAAGACAGCAGTTCTTGGCCTTCCACTTGGTGGTGGAAAAGGTGGAGTCATATGCAATCCAAAAGAAATGTCAGAAGGAGAACTTGAGCGTCTGTCACGTGGATATATCCGTGCAATCTGGAAAAATATTGGACCTGACACAGATGTTCCGGCACCTGATGTGTATACAAACGGCCAGATAATGGCATGGATGATGGATGAATACTCCGTAATCTCCGGCAAAAACCAGTTCGGTGTCGTAACCGGAAAGCCTGTTGGAATAGGTGGATCACTTGGTCGTAATGACTCAACAGCAAAAGGTGGAATGTACACCCTTCGTGAAGCAGCAAAAGAACTTAAGATAGACCTCTCGAAAGCAAAAGTTGCAGTAGTTGGTTTTGGTAACGCAGGTCACTTCGGAGCAACCCTCTCAAAGGAAATGTTTGGATCAACTGTTGTAGCAGTATCTGACTCAAAGGGTGGAGTATATGATCCAAACGGACTTGACATCGCAGCCCTTGACGAACACAAAAAGCAGACAAAATCTGTAATGGGCTTTAACGGCCTAAAGAAACTCTCAAACGACGATGTCCTTGCTCTTCCGGTTGACATCATCATTGCAGCAGCACCTGATGAAGGATCAATCAACGAAAAAGTTGCAAAGACTGTCAAGGCAAAGATCATCTGTGAACTTGCAAACGGCCCGACAACCCCTGAGGCTGACGAAATCTTCTATAAGAACGGCGTTCATGTAATCCCTGATTTCCTCTGTAATGCAGGTGGAGTCACAGTATCATACTATGAAATGGTCCAGAACTCATACATGCATTACTGGAAGATTGAAGATGTATATGCAAAACTTGAGGAAGCCATGGTTAGATCATACTATGATGTCCTTAATGCCTCAAAAGAATACAAAGTGAACATGCGCCAGGCAGCATACTGTGTTGCTGTAAAGCGTGTTGTTGAAGGAATGAAAGCCCGTGGATGGGCTTAAACCTTTTTTAATCGCTACTTAAGTCAACAGGATTCTTATTCTCGCCTTTCGCAAAACAATATCTTGATAGCGTATCTATAGTCCTGATAGCAATATTTGCACCAAGTTCTGGCTCAAGCGATTCCAGCCAGACAAAAAATCCAACTTTTGGAGGGGTCTTTCGCTCAAACTTAAAGACACCTGCTCCATTATAGACCATCTTCAGGTATTCTTTCTTATTCCTCTGCCGGAGGTATATAATTGGTTCATAATCAGGAAGATCAGCAGCCAGAATAATCTTTGAAAATCTATCTGTTAAAGTTACAGATGTCAGGATTTCACTTTTGATTGCAAACTGATATCTTTCACAGAGTTTTTTTACCGTAGACGGAAAAAGCCTCCCAAAAATAACCTTTTTAACAAGGGTTTGAGTGCTGTATGGGGACGGAAGGTCTGGCATCTTCTCACCGTCTGTAAGGTTAGAAAAAACCCAGTCCCTTTCAAGATCATGATACTCCTTATAATTGAACTCCCTGACTACCGGGAGATCAGTAGACCTTACAGTCTTTCCTACAGGGAGCTCAGGTTTAATTCGTGTTTTGCTCCAGATGCCTGGCAGGTGTTTTCGGAAAGTCTCGCAGGATTTTGTACAAAGTGAGATATGCTCTTTTGAAGCAAGGACCTTACGCCCACCCTTATAGTTGGCAAGTGGAAAAGAAGTAACAAGGATAAATGTAACGGCCTTTTGATTAAAAAGAAACCGAATAATCTCTTTCTTATAGTAAATCTCCATCAGAAAATCCTTAAGATCAGATGGAGATGTAACAACCTCGACAAAAACAAGCGAACCATCATGTTTTACAAGCAAAAGATCAAACTCTGCAAGATCCTGGCCATTACCACGAAGCGTGATATCCCCGTTTCTTGAATAATAAAAACCATTCTGACCAAGAGCCGGGAGAATCTTTTTGCCTCTTACATCTGCGCCCTTAAGTATAACAGCTCTTAAAACATCTGTTTTTGAAACAAGATCAAGAAAGAGTTCATAGGTTATCATCTCAAACCAGCGCCCTTCTGCGGATTTCATGAACGAAAGTTCCTCTGAAAACAGATTTTTTCGTTCAATATGAGAGAGATGCCTGACAGCTCTTAATGCATGTTTCTTCTGCGGCTGACAGAGTTGCTTATTATCTGAAAGCCAGCGGCTCAATTCATCCATGTAGCCGCCACAAGTATTTTTTCATATTTTACCGGTATCCATATTCATTATTGAGTCCCGAAAAAGCGGGCACAGTATAATGAGATATTTATCAATGAATTGTCCAATCCCGTAAGATAAATACCTATACAAGTGTATAATCCCGTTTGTATATAAATTCTCCACGCGCAGACTGTCTTTTTTATTTACAGATACAATTTGTGACTGTCTTAAATTTCCATACACCCCGGCCATAAATGAAATGCTATTTTTGTGCAAAGCTTTATATGTTCGCACATCCTTTTAATGATGCTACTGATGAGAAAGGGTTCGTAGCTCAGTCCGGCAGAGCGCCTGGCTTTTAACCAGGTGGTCGGGGGTTCAAATCCCCTCGAGCCCGTTCCACGAGAGTTGTGGTCTTTTGTGCAGTGTATTTTTTGACGGTAAGGTTCCGTCCGAGGGGGTAAAGGCGTGAGTGCCGAATTGAACGTATTAAAACATGAAATGGTTCCTGAACATAGTATCATGAGTAGCGAAGATCTACAGGCGCTTTTTTTAAAGTATTCCATTGGTCCGGAGCATCTTCCAAAGATCTACCATGATGATCCTGCGACTCTCTCAATCGGAGCAAAGATTGGAGAAGTAATAAAGATCGTCAGAAAAAGTATGACTGCCGGGCGTGCAGAGTCATATCGTCTGGTTGTAAGACGACCTAAGAAATAACCGGGGCCGATCCATTGATAGACCGTAGTATTCTTTCACAGGCATATTTTTCACGGGATCATGTTGCAAGACATCAACTTGATTCCTATAACTATTTTCTGCAGAACAATCTGCAGAAAGTTGTTGATGAACAGCGTATCATCGACACAGATATCGAAGCTCGTGGCAGGGGAAATGAACCTGTATCAGTTGAACTTGGTGAACTAAAGATATTAAAACCTCTTGTCCGTGAAGCAGACGGTTCACAGTCTGAACTCTTCCCAGGAGAGGCAAGACTAAGAAACATCACTTATGCGGCTCCAATTCAACTTGATCTTACCCTTGTGCATGGTGGAATAAGACAGGAGCCTGTAACCGCAACCATCGGTCAGCTCCCGATTATGGTTGGCTCGTGCGCCTGTAACCTTTATGGTATGACAGATGCTGAGCGAATGTCTCATGGTGAGGATCCACTGGATCCAGGTGGATATTTCATTGTCAACGGAACAGAACGTGTCCTGATGACTCTTGAAGATCTTGCCTCAAACAAGATAATGACTGAGTATACGGAGCGTTACAGCGAGCGTATCTATGTGGCAAAAGTGTTCTCACAGTTTCGAGGATACCGTGCCCTTGTTGTTGTAGAACGTAACCGTAAGAATCTTCTTGAGGTAACCTTCCCGTCAGTTGCCGGGCATTTAAGGTTTGTAGACCTTATGCGTGCTCTTGGAATGGCAAATGATGCAGAGATTGTAAAAGCAGTCTCTACCGATGAAGAGATTCTGACTTTCCTCATGCAAAATCTTGAAGAGAGTGAGTGTGAGACTATTGAATGTGGTGTCATGTATGTCGGTAAGAAACTTGCTCCAAATCAGACCCGTGATTACCAGAGAAAGCGTGCCGAGTTTGTACTTGATAACTACCTGCTTCCTCACTTAAACTATCTAATGCCACGAAATGTGGATGAAGAGGATGAGGAATGTATGAAACTTGTCAGATCAGTTCGTATGGCAAAGGCTCATTTCCTTGGTCGTATGGCAGAAGCCTGTTTTGACCTGGTACTTAATCGTCGCCGTATAGATGATAAGGATCACTATTCAAACAAGCGTTTGAAACTTGCCGGAGACTTAATGGAAGATCTCTTCCGTATCTCACTCAACAGACTTACAAGAGATATTAAGTATCAGCTTGAGCGTGCAAGTATGAGACATCGTGATCTCTCAATTGGAACAGCGGTTCGTGCTGATGTGCTGACTGAGCGACTTCTTCATCCACTGGCAACCGGTAACTGGGTTGGTGGAAGGACTGGTGTTTCACAGCTTCTTGACCGGATTGATCATATGGCAGTCCTCTCTCACCTCCGGCGTGTAATCTCGCCATTGTCAAGATCACAGCCTCACTTTGAGGCCCGTGATCTTCACCCGACACAGTGGGGACGAATCTGTCCAAGTGAAACACCAGAAGGACCAAATTGTGGTCTGGTGAAGAACTTCGCCCAGATGGTCGAGATTAGTAAAGGAGTGCTTGACGATGAAGAGGTAATTCGTCTTCTGTATGGAATGGGAGTTGAACATATAGGAGTTGAAATACAGTGATCGATGTAAAATCACGTGTCTTCGTTGACGGAGCACTTATCGGACTTGTTGATGATCCAAAAGATCTTGTTGTAAAGATCCGTGCAATGAGAAGAAAGGGGGTTATCTCAAATGAGGTCAACTGTTCTCATAAAGAGTTTAACGGCGATGTTATCATCCATACTGACAGGGGCCGTGCCAGAAGACCATTAATTGTCCTTCAGAATGGTAAAACTCTTATCAGCAATGAAGATATTCAGAAACTGAAGAACAAAGAGATAACTTTCACTGATATTGTCAAGAAAGGATATATTGAGTATATCGATGCCGAAGAGGAAGAAGATCTCTTCATTGCAATGAGCCCGGAGGATATAACCCCGGAGCATACTCATCTTGAAATAGACCCATCTCTAATCCTTGGTATAGGGGCAGCACATGTTCCTTTCCCAGAACACAATGCAAGTCCACGTGTTACAATGGGAGCAGGAATGGTCAAGCAGGCTCTTGGTTTTGGCTGTTCAAATATGAAACTGCGGCCAGATACAAGAGGTCACCAGCTTCACTATGTAGGAAAACCTCTTGTGTATACGCAGACTTCTGATCTTATTGGATCAGATGACCGGGCTGCTGGTCAAAACTTCGTTGTCGCCATTCTTTCATACGAAGGATATAACATTGAAGATTCACTTATCTTCAACAGAGCCTCAATTGATAGAGGTCTTGGCCGATCTCACTTTTATAGAACCTATGAAGGAGAAGAACGCCGGTATCCTGGTGGTCAGATTGACAGAATAGAAGTTCCTGATGAAGAAGTTACCGGGGCTCATGGTTCAGACTATTATGCAAACCTTGATGATGATGGTATTATCAATCCGGAGACAATCGTAAAGGAAAAGGATGTTCTGATTGGTAAGACTTCACCACCACGTTTCCTTGAAGAACCTTCATCTGACCTGATAACCGTTGAAAAGAGACGTGATACTTCGGTCACAATGCGTAGTAATGAACATGGAATTGTTGATACTGTTATTTTAACCGAGGGTGAAAACAACTCAAAACTTGTTAAGGTTCGAACAAGAGATCTTCGTATCCCAGAAGTTGGTGACAAGTTTGCATCACGTCATGGACAGAAGGGAGTTGTCGGTTTAATCACTCCAAATGTTGATATGCCTTTTACAGCAAGCGGTCTTACCCCTGACCTTGTAATTAACCCTCATGCAATTCCTTCACGTATGACTATCGGGCATATGCTTGAAATGCTTGGAGGAAAGGTAGGTTCCCTTGAAGGTCGCCGTATCAGAAGTACTGCCTTTTCAGGTGAAGTGGAAGAAGATCTTCGTGCTTCACTTAAGAAGTTTGGTTTCTCCCACACTGGCCGTGAACCAATGTGGGATGGAATTACAGGCCGAAAATTTAAGGCAGATATCTATGTTGGTGTAATCTATTATCAGAAACTTTACCATATGGTTTCATCCAAGATGCATGCCAGGTCCAGAGGTCCGGTCCAGGTCCTTACACGTCAGCCTACAGAAGGTCGTGCCCGTGAAGGAGGTCTTCGTTTTGGTGAGATGGAACGTGATGTGATGATTGGACATGGTGCAGCAATGGCTCTTAAAGAGCGTCTCCTTGAAGAATCCGATAAGGTCACAGAATATGTATGTGCACGGTGCGGTATCATTGCAATGCTTGATAAAAAACAGAATATTACACGATGCCTGAACTGTGGTGCAGAAACCGATATTTATCCGGTAGAAATGAGTTATGCATTCAAATTACTCCTTGATGAGATGAAGAGTATGGGTATTGCTCCAAGACTTCGTTTAGAGGATGTAGTATAGGAGAGAGAAGATGCCAAGTCCGAAACGTATTGGGAAGATTGAGTTTGGACTCCTCTCCCCTAAAGAAGTCCGCCAGATGAGTGTCCGAAAGATTATCTGGGCAGATACCTATGATGATGATGGTTTTCCATATCCTCAGGGATTAATGGATCTTCATCTTGGAGTAATTGATCCAGGTCTTCGCTGTAAAACCTGTGCCCAGAAAGCTGGAGATTGTCCAGGTCATTTTGGACATATAGAACTTGCCAAACCTGTTATCCATGTTGGATACACAAGACTTATTCGAAAACTTCTTCGTGTAACATGTCGTGAATGTGGCCGTCTTCTTCTCTCCCCTGAAGAAATTCAGAAGATTATGGGGCCTGAAGATGAGATCGGTGGAGATCAGTTATCTGAAAAAGATGTTAAGAAGGAGCGTATTTGTCCACATTGTGGAGAACAGCAGCTTAAGGTTAATTTTGAAAAACCGACCACTTTCGCAGAGATAACAACAGATGAACGTGGAAAGAAGATTGAAAACAAATTAACTCCGGCTGATATCAGATCAAGACTTGAAAAGATCCCTGATGATGATCTTCGTCATCTTGGTATTGATCCAACCGTTGCCCGTCCGGAATGGACTATTCTGACTGTGCTTGCAGTTCCACCTGTGACGATGCGTCCATCGATTATTCTTGAAAATGGTCAGCGTTCTGAAGATGATCTTACACATAAACTTGTAGATATTATCAGAATTAATCAGAGATTTAAAGAAAACCAGGATGCAGGAGCTCCACAGTTAATTATTGAAGATTTATGGGAACTACTTCAGTACCATGTTACAACCTATATTGACAATGAAGTTGCTGGTTGTCCACCAGCCCGTCACAGATCAGGGCGTCCACTAAAAACCCTCTCTCAGCGTCTTAAAGGAAAGGACGGTCGTTTCAGAGGATCCCTTTCTGGTAAACGTGTCAATTTCTCTGCACGTACTGTTATCTCACCTAATCCCAACCTTTCAGTAAATCAGGTAGGTATCCCTCTTCGAATTGCCAATGAAATGACAATCCCGGTGCATGTAACGACCTATAATCTTGATGAACTCAAAAGAATTGTAAGAGTCGGACCGGTCCGTCCTGATCTTAAGAGTCCATGTGGTGCCAATTATGTTATAAGACCTGACAAGAGGAGAATTCGTCTTGTTAAGCCTACAAATGAAACTACCGAAGACGGTAATCTTATCACCGCATCAGAGAATCTTGAACCTGGCTGGATTGTAGAGCGTCATCTTCGTGATGGAGATATTGTGCTCTTCAATCGTCAGCCATCTCTGCACAGAATGTCAATTATGGCACACTGGGTTAAACTGATGGAAGGAAAAACTTTCAGACTTAATCCTGCTGTATGTCCTCCATATAACGCAGATTTTGATGGTGATGAAATGAATCTGCATATACCACAGACTGAAGAAGCCCGTGCAGAGGCTGCTCTTCTTGCTGCGGTTCAGGAAAACATTTTATCACCGCGTTTTGGTGGTCCGATTATCGGTGGATTACACGACCATATATCAGGAATTTTCCTGCTCACTCACACACTTCGTTGGTTCACCAAGAATGAGGCTATTGATCTTCTTAAAAATGCCAAGGTTGACAGACTTGGAAAACCTGGCAAGATTGAGAATGGTGTAGAATACTGGTCTAATAAGCAGATATTCTCCCGTATCCTTCCAGTAGATCTGAACATGGTATTTCGTGCATCATCATGTAAGAACTGTGAGGAATGTCAGCGTCTGAATTGTGAACGTGATGCATATGTTCACATAAAAGATGGTGAATTACTGGTAGGTGTCATTGATAAGAAGGCAGTAGGGGCATTTGATGGAGCAATTCTTCACCGTATTATCCGTCAGTATGGTCACTCACGTGCTGCACAGTTCATCGATGATATGACAAGACTTTCAATCCGTGCTATCATGCATGATGGCTTTACTTTTGCAATAGATGATGAAGATCTGTCAAAAAGTGATTATGGCCAGATCACTAAGATTCTTGAGAATGCTGCAAAAGATGTTGAACGCCGTATCAAGATCTTTGAAGACGGACAACTTGAACCAATGCCAGGCAGGACTCCTGAAGAAACCCTTGAGATGCAGATCATGCAGGTTCTTGGAAAGGCTCGTGATAATACCGGAGACATAGCAGGAAGACATCTTGGTCTTTCAAATTCGGCTGTGGTTATGGCAGTATCAGGAGCCAGAGGTTCAATGCTTAACCTTACTCAGATGGCAGGTTGTGTCGGTCAGCAGGCAGTGCGTGGAGAGCGTATCATGAGAGGATACGAAGACAGGACTCTACCTCATTTCCGCCGGAAAGACAGGGGAGCCAGAGCACACGGGTTTGTTATGAACAGTTACAAATCCGGACTTGACCCAAGTGAGTTCTTTTTCCATGCTATTGGAGGTCGTGAAGGTCTTGTGGATACAGCAGTTCGTACATCTCAGTCTGGTTATCTCCAGCGAAGGATGATCAATGCACTTCAGGATTTGAAGGTTGCATATGATATGACTGTGAGGACAACGGGCGGAAAGATCATCCAGTTCGAATATGGTGAAGATTCAACTGATCCAATGAAGAGTTCATTTGGTGAACCGGTGGATGTCGAAGGTATTGTTGGTAATATCTTAAAGGAGGAGATTTAATGGAGGATTTGCCAGCCTCTATCCATGCAGATGGAGCAGCAAAAGTACTTGATTACTTTACAGAACACCCTGTAAAGAAGAAATTCCCTGAAGATGTTCCTGATCATATTCGTGAACTACTCATGGAAATGGTAGAGTTCCAGATGAAGGAAGTCGAAGGAGCTGAAGATAATCTTATTGATGATCAGGCATTTCTTGCCAGAATGGAAGATTTGATTCATGCAGATCATTTTTATGACTGGTTAAATGAAACTTTTTCACCACTTGCAGCACAGGCAGGTGCTGATGAAGAACCTGAACTTGTTGTAGAGGAAGAAAAAGTAGATCCGGTTGCAAAACCAAAGCTCACTCCTCTTGATAAGAAGTCAATGGAAGTCAGGGATTATTTCATTGACAGATCTTTAGATCTTGATAATATTGATAAGCTTCCTGATAAGATTGAGAAGATTCTAAAAGAGCGTATTAAGGATGTTAAACGTGAAGAAAATCCAAATTTCCGGCTTACTCAAAAGCAGTATACAATCTTTCTAACAGATCTTCTCAAAAATAATGAGTTTGAAAACTGGCTGACTGATGCTTTCCCTCTCCCATCAGATGGAGAAAAAGAAGTAGTTATTATTAAGAGAGCAGAACCGGTCGAGAATTTGAAAATTCCTGACTGGGTTGACAAGAAAAGATTTGATGATCTTGACAGATTCCGCCAGGATAAGTATAGAACACTTCTTCATGATCATCAGGTTTCACTTCTTGAACTTGCTGATTCCCCTGAAGTTTTAAAAAGGACAGCAGACAGATTTTTCACACTTATTGCACAGGGTCTGCCTCACAGGACAAATACCACTCTGGCAAAGATTATTCTCAAACGTGAGATTGAAGGCCTAAAGGAGCCTTCGCGCATTATCAGCGATGATACCTATGAGCATATCATTGCACAGATGATGGATGAGTATCATCACACAAGAATAGAGCCTTGTGAAGCAGTTGGAATTATCGCTGCCCAGTCCATTGGTGAGCCAGGTACTCAGATGACGATG
>CAYSSW010000006.1:22186-29815 GCA_964434005.1 uncultured Methanospirillum sp. | reverse complement strand
CTGGTGTCGCTGAAATTAACGTGACTCTTGGTCTGCCTCGTCTGATTGAGATCATGGATGCAAGGAAGGAACCTTCCACACCAACGATGACAATCTTTTTAAAAGAAGGTTATTCAACAGACAGGGATAAGGCAAGACAGGTTTCATGGCAGATAGAGGCAGCACCTCTTCAGGAATTTGGTGATATCACAACTGATATGGCCAATATGCAGATTGTTGTCCGTTTAAACAAGCAGGTATGTGATAAACGTAAAATATCTGTACGTGAAATTATAGAGGCAGCACCTAAAAAGATCCGTGAAAAACGTCATTATCGTGACTTTGATCATGAGGTTATCGAAGCTGAGACCACAATCATATTCGTTCCAAAAGACCGGGGCAGTTATCAGAATCTGTTCCAGCTTAAAGAGCATGTCAGGAATGTGATTGTTCAGGGTATTGATGATATCGAGCGCGTTGTTGTTCGTAAAGAGTCTGGTGAATACATCCTCTATACGGAAGGTTCAAACATGAAAGATGTTTTTGCTGTCCGTGGTGTTGACACAACAAGAACCAAGACCAACAACATTAATGAAATTTCTCATGTGCTTGGTATTGAAGCCGCGAGGAATGCAATCATAAATGAAGCACTTGCAACCTTGTCAGAACAGGGTATCATGGTAGATGTCAGACATATCATGCTGGTTGCCGATATGATGTGTATGGATGGCGAGGTCAAACAGATCGGTCGTCATGGTATTGCAGGTGAAAAAGAAAGTGTCCTCTCCCGTGCGGCATTTGAAGTGACTGTCAACCATCTTCTTGATGCTGCGGTCGCTCACGAGGCTGATGTCCTCTGCGGTGTGACTGAAAATGTCATTGTTGGTCAGCCTATTCAGCTGGGAACAGGGGATGTTAAATTAATAGTAAAACAAAAAGTATAGGAGTATCTGATATGGATTTTAATACATCATTAAGACGGGCCATCAAGACTGGAAAGGTCATTTTAGGTCAGAACGAAACAAAAGAGATAATTGAGTCAGGAACTGCAAAGCTCGTGGTAGTTGCAGCAAATTGCCCGGCAGAGTTTACTACTTATCTTGCAGATAAGGATCAGGACAAGATTCACACCTTTGAGGGATCAAGTGTCCAACTTGGACGAGCATGCGGTAAGCCTTTCATGGTATCTGCTCTTGCAGTCATTGAAGCTGGTGAGTCTGATATACTGACACTTACGAGGTAAAACCTGTATGGGAGTAGTCCTGAACGAAGAGAAAATGGCGTTTATTGCGCAGTTTGAAAAAATCACCGGAGCTGGCAGCCGCGATGTTATTGATGAAGAGGACAGCGAGCGCCTGATTTTTGTGATAAATCCTGGAGAGATGGGATTTGCCATCGGAAAACAGGGTGTAAACATTAAAAAAGCCTCCGAGGCTTTTGGAAAACATTGTGAGGTGGTCGAGTATGCCGATGATCCCACACAGTTTATCAGGAACTGCTTCTATCCATCGCAGGTAGTAGAAGTCCAGTACTCCGATTATCATGGAGATCAGATAGCTCATGTGGTCATTCGTGATGAAGATCGTGGACGGGCAATAGGCAAAGCCGGCAAAAATCTTAACCGGAGTAAAATGCTGGTTCTTCGTGAACATAATATTCAAAACATAATTATTGAATAAGCAAGACTGAATTAGTCACCCTTTTTTTTATTATTCTGTTATTTTTATTATTATCGTAAATCATAAGTCTGAAATAGTTTGCGGAATGAGTTCACTGTTATGCAACTTATGTCAAGGTGTATGGTTGTAACTCTGGTTTTATTCATATTGATTGTTACCGGGGTTGCAAGTGCGGGAAATACTACTTTTCCTGTACCGGTGCAGACAGTCTCACCTCCTGCAAACCTATCAATTGGTGTTCAGGTTGATCAGGATGGGACAGAAATTACAGCATCATTCAGAGGTGGGCTCGGTCAGATGCTTGTAAAAGAGATTGTTATCGAACATGTTATGTCTGATGGGACTAATGAGACTTTAACTCTCATGAACACTGTTGGAGATAGTGTCACATTTGTAGGTTCAGGATGTGGGGATCAGATTATCGGGACAGCGTATTACAAGAATGGACAGGCATATACTTTCCTTAATGTAATGACTGATCACGTGGTGGGTCTTTGTGCAGATGACTATTATGAGGTAACAGATCCATGTGCAGAAATTGCAGCCTCTCTAAAGACAGATCCTGTGGATGATATTCCAAAGAAGAAATCGGTGATCATTCAGGCAAATGTTGATATTAAGGATATTATTGTTGAGCTCCGGGGGGGCGCAGGTCAGGGTCTTATTAAGGAGATAACTGTTACAAGGATTGCTCCGGATGGAACTGCTGATAAACAGATTCTTGGTAAATCTGTAGGAGATAGTGTAACCTTTGTTGCATCAAATAACTGTCTTGAACGAATAACGGCAGATGTCTCATTTATGGATGGGACAAAGTATCATGTTCTTGATCAGATTCTGCATATTAGCAGACCTGCACGTTAAGTGTGAATAATCCACCTGATGGTGGAATCTTTTTTTTCCTGAATCTATAGATTAGGGTTATTTTTTTAGGAGAATATCCACTTCTATCAATAATTGAAGAATGGATTATGCATATTTGTAACCAAAAAAGCATATTATAAAATCTGAACTACTTAACGTAGGGACAATTGATTTATCCACAATTTTGTGGATTCACATAATTGAAGAATTATGTTACCGGTGAAATTGAAAGATATAGTACAATTAAATCTTTATTCAATAGTAAAAATGGTAATAAATGAAGCGGGCCTGGGGGGATTTGAACCCCCGACATTCGGGTTAGAAGCCCGACGCTATATCCTGGCTAAGCCACAAGCCCAATGAGTGCCTTCATATATTGTATTTCAGTATACTTGAATCTTTCGCAGAAATCAACCCGCTCTATAAATTTTTGGGCGCACAACATCCACACGATGTGGTTCAGTAAGACAGCAGGTGACAACAGTGCTTCGAATTGTAGAGTTTGCAATATATCGAACTTTTATTCTTGCAGACATCCGCTCCTTTTCCATATAGTATTGGCCGGGGTTTATTCCAAGAATATGCTTCATTGCAATTGTGATTGACATTACTTCAACAATTATCCCTGCATCTCCAACATTTAAGTCTTCACACTCGATCTGGGTCAGGAATATCTGTTGGCCTGGTTCTACTTTTCCAAGTGAGATAACATTGTGAGCGCTTGTAAGTTCTACGGTTCTTGGAGTGCCCTTTTTAAGTTCTTCAAGAATTATTTTGTGAATGCCGGTGAGAGCAATACATTCCATTTGTATCACCCATACATCGGGAGTTGTTCCCTTCTTACAGGTTGTTCATCGGCTGCTTCTACTTCTTCAGAGAGTTGATGCATCTGCGATTCAATCTCCTCGGCCTGTTCTATGAGTGAGTCTGTATTGACGTTAAAGCCATACAGGATATTTAGGACATTAAGCGCCGCTGCAGCAGCACGAGGATCAGGGGCATTTATTGCTTCTCCAAGAAGTCCGATGCCTGGAATTCCCCGGACTTTGCATTCTACCAGAATGCTACTTGCTATTCCTGATATACTTCCAATTTCAAGTTTTATTGCATTTTCACCAATTTTTTCAAGAAGTTCTTTTTCAGTTGTCACACAAAATACTTTCTTTTCCGCTGTATTTGTGACAATTCCTGCAACGGTAACTATCTCTGTTATCTTGAAATTCTTTATCCAGTTAAAGAGGGCTTCTGCAAGTTCATAGCAGATAGTTGGTTGAATTGGAATGTCTGCTAAAATCACCAAAAATTTGTCTTTTTCATAGATTCTTACAGGCACTGCTATCACACCTTCTGACATCATAGCCATCGGTGGGAAGAATTTACTGGTAATTGTGCCTATCTGAGTAAATTGTAATTCGTCGACAAGGTACGAAAGGGAGATACTACCGACAAGCCCACTTCCAGGAAAACCGGCAAGTACTATCAGATCCTCAGTTTCGGTAGGAGTCCTTGCATTTATTATTACATCAGGGGTTTTGATATTTTGCATTAACAATAGATGATATATTCATAGTTAAAAAATATCCGCTCCTCTTTAAAAGATAAGTTTTCATATATAAAGAAAAGTGCACTTCCTTTTTAATCACTCCGTGGGTAAACGTTAAGATTTACATGTGTAAAAGGATAAATCAGTTTATGCAGGAATATCCCATCAAGCGCACACATATTAAGGCCTTCCCTGAGAACATTACAAAAAAGCTTGAGGAACATTTTGAACAAACGCCTGAAGTTGTAAGTGAGGGTCATTACAGGATAGTTTATGGTGCTCTTAACAAGCTTGATGTAATCATGGGCGAGAAACAAAAGTCCATGTTAATCGAGACAGAATCAAAGAGTGGAATTGAAGATGAAGAGGTAATTCTTGATACAAATCGAAGGTTTCGCAGATATCTTGATGATGTAACCGGTTATTCTACAAAAGAAAGAGTAAAGAAAGCAAAGAAAGTGGAATAAATTATTCTTTTTTGAGCAGTAATAATAGGAAACTGCTTTTCTCGGTCTATTAGGTTAAAATTAGTTTTGAAGTAATGGATACATATTTCATTCAATTCAAACATGCAAAACATCAGTTATTTCTTTACATCTGACACATTTATCCCCGGCAAATACAAGGGCCCATCTTTTTAATCCTGGAAGACCTGATATCCGTTCTGATTGAGAGTATCTCAATAACTGCTTTTCTGCTTCTTTAATTTTTTCATCTGCCAGTGTTTCAGAGAAATCTCCGACTTTCAGGTATTTTATCTCAAATATTGCATAGTGCTTTGACTGAACTGTTGGAAGTGGCATTAGAGCCAGATCAATATACCCGTCTTCGACTTCAAGTTCTGTAACCATATGAAAGATTGGACTCATATTTGCATAAACTGCCATTACAAGTTTGATATACTTCTCATCAAATTTAATAAAATCTTTATTTGAGAGTAAATGCAGGAACTCTTCAATTAATTGAATAAATTGTGTACAGTTTCCAAGTTCACTGATATCTATAAATGATTTTTTAACTATGTTAAGATCGATCTTAAAATTTATGTCTTTTTGGATGACTGATGCTATGAAGTCAAAATATAATCCTTTTATTACTGCATTTGGAATCTGGAGGACAAGTTCTCCGAATTCTTCGGTCTTTATTGTAAGGAGTCCAAAATAAAAGAGTAATGACTTAAAATCTTCGGTGGTAAAACTCATTCCTGGAGAAAAGGCCCGGAAAGAGTTGTTGAAGTTGTTCCATTTAGTAAGATCTCATTGATTATATCTATATTCTCATCCGGAGTCTGGAATCTTATCAGATTTCCAAGTTTTCCATAATCGGTTCTGATATTCTGATCAAGAAGGTTTTCGGGAGGTTCCTGATAAATCTGAATTTCATTAAGATAATATAATACCATATCGCTGTTAAATGCTCTATTTTTTCCACCTTTACTAAAGAGATATCCGTCATCCCACATTCCGCAGGGATTTGCACAAATATGTTTTTTCCAACTCACAACATCCGAATTACCGAACATCCATCGGTGAGTATAACACATAACATGATGAAATAAAAAAAAGGTAATTATTCAATAATTATTGCCGGCTTGAATGGAAGAGCTCCACCTGCTCTCTCATGTGAACAGGCATCAGCTTCTACAACCTCAACAGGAAGTGAGAACTCCTTTGAGATGAAATCCTTCGCTTCATTAAAGACAGCAAGTTCATCAGGAGCTGCCTGAACAATTCTCCTGACAACTTCAGGTGGCAGACGGTGAATATGAGTAATACATTGCTTAACAGCATCAGCTCCTAATTTACCCCTGGATCTGATATTCTCATTCTTCATAATCTCCCTGATGATGTTCTGCCTGTCATCTGCCTGTGCAGCCATCAAAAAGATATCCCATTTCCAGATAGGAGAGACTGAAATGATAACCTTTTTTGGAGTAATCTGAAGAATACGAATGATTGACTCAATATCCTCAACAGTTCTCTGTAATAGTTCCTCGGCCACTTCAATCTCAATATTCACTTTTGAATCTACACTGACAGGCCATGGAGCAAAGGATACAAGTCCTTCCTTTCCGAGATCATGCCACAGTTCCTCGGCAGTAAATGGAATAATCGGAGCCACAAGTCTTGTCCAGACACTACATAACTCTCTTATTGTCTCCTTACCACCGGTGAGCTCCCCGCCAAGCCTCCTGCGATACCATTTGAGATCAGATTCAAGACCGAAGAAACCTTCCTGAAGAGCCTGTCTTGTCTGGAAGTTCTCCATTGCTCTTGTGACTTCGGCAATCCTCTCCTGTATCCTTGAAAGGAGCCAGTTGTCGATTGGGTTTTCAGTTCCACTACCTTCTAATGCCTCATGAATCGTGGATGAGAATCTCTCAATCTGTTTTCTTGTAGATGAAACAAGTTCATTTCTCCAGTCAAAGTCCTGCCATGGTTCACCTGAACCAATCAAAAACATCCTGACAGTATCTGCACCAAAGTCATTGATAGCATCTTCAAGAAGGTATACATTACCCTTTGAAGACGACATCTTTGCCCCGTTCAGAAGGCCCATACCAAAGACAACCATACCATGTGGTAAATTCTCTTTCGGGAAGATTGAACAGTGGTGGAAGATCTGGAAGGTCAGATGGTTTGAGATAAGATCTTTAGCTGAGAATCTGAAATCATATGGATACCAGTATAAGAACTCCTCTCTCATTGAATCTAATTTCTCTTTCTCCGGGAGATTTGGAGTTTCTATTCCAAGGAAGATATAGTCAAACACTGCCGGGGTCAGAATGGCAGGATTCATTCCACGGATCTTTGCTGCTATTGTATAATAGGACATATAGATGGTTGAATCTGATAAAGGCTCAATTAACCATTCAGTATCCCATGGGAGTTTGGTTCCAAGTCCGACTCTTCGAGTACAGGCCCAGTCCTTAAGCCAGCCGACAGTTCTGTCAAATTCAGCCCGAACTTCAGGTGGAACAAGTTCCATATCTTTTAAGTGATCTGATACCTGCTTTTTCCAGGCAGGATCACTGTATTCAAGGAACCACTGGTCATGAAGCACTTTGATGTAGACACGAGAGCCACACCGGCAGGTAACTGGCATTGTGTCAAACTCATACATAATAATAGAGCCATACTGCTCAGTAAGAGTCTTTGCAACTTCATCGCGTGCAATCTTTACAGGTTTTCCTCCGTACTGATCATACATCTTACCGTTTGAATGTTCAGCACTGTAGACCTTCTGTGTGAGTTCCTCAAGGTTTGGATCATCCTGATTCACAATATCAGCAGCTTCAACTGCTTCAATTGCCGGAAATTCGCCATAGCCGTCTACCTTGATAAGTCCAACAGGCTTGATATCAGTGTATTTGCCCTTGTTCTGAAGATCGCGAAGAGCAATATAGTCATATGGAGCATGTGCCGGAACACTCATTACCATACCGGTTGCCATATCAGGATCAACAAAATCTGCCGGAAGAATCTGAACATCTCCGCAGAGTTTGTGAGTTACCATCTTGTCAACAAGGTCTGAACCTTTTATCTCTCCAAGTTTTGTGACGTC
>CAYSSW010000006.1:0-22175 GCA_964434005.1 uncultured Methanospirillum sp. | reverse complement strand
AAGGGCCATCTTGTCCATAGCCTCTCTGGAAATTATCCATTCCTGTCCGTCAACTTTTGCCCTGACATAGGTTACCTTTGGATTTGCCCAAAGGTTTGTAACTCCATAGACCGTTTCAGGCCGAAGTGTTGCACATGGAATTATTGTATCTCCCATATGGAAGAGCACAAGAGTAAACTTTTGAATCTCGGCCTTGTCACCTTCAAGAAGGTCATGGTCTCCGACCGGGTTATCGTCCTGTGGACAGTACCTTACCGGGTGTGCACCTTTAATTACATGTCCTTCTTGCTTTAAGTGTGACCACTGCCATTCAATGAATTTAGAGTATGTTGGTTCAACAGTTGTAAATCTCCTTGTCCAGTCAATTGAAAGACCGGCAAGTTTCATTACTCTCTCATATTCATCTGAAAAATAATTGACAATGTTATGAGGATCGACAAATGAGTTTAGAACATCTGACGGAACTCTATAAAGATCGTGATAAAGTTTATAGACCCCTGGATCCTTTTTAGCAACTCTTTTAGAGATTCCTATAACCGGGGCTCCGGTTACATGAAAAGCCATTGGGTAGAGTACTTCTCTACCTCTCATTCTCCAGAATCTTGCTATAACATCAGGAACTATATATGTTCGCCCATGTCCTACATGCATTGCCCCACTTGGATAAGGGTATGCAACTGTCAGATAGAATTTTTCACGGTCAGATGGGGATGCTGTAAAGACCCCATCCCATTTTTTTCTAATGACCGATTCAGATTCACGCATGTCCATATGAATCTCTCCTTTTAGACTGTTTTGAGCCGTATGGGCTCTCCTTCATTATATCTACGCAGCATTTCCTGAGCAATTGTACTGCTTTTTGCAAGGTGAATTTCTCCATCATCATTAACGGTGGCTGTAAACAGATATTCACGGCCGGCAAAGACATCAACTATTTTTCCAGTGTTATCTGGGGAAATAATGGACAACTGCTTTTTATCAATTCTGACCTGGAGTCCTTCACCAAGGTTTAATTCCTCTCTTTCAGGAGTTACCTGGTTTAAGACACGACCTTTTTTAATAAGTTCGCTTCCAGGTCTGATATCAATTCCAACACCTACTTTATTGACGATGGCTGCAATGTTCTTTCCACCTTTTCCAATGGCGGCTGGAACATCACGGTCATCTATATAGACAATTGCCTTTGATGCCGATAGCATCTCAACAATTACTTCTCCGTTGGTATATCTTCCGATTTCGTGCTGAATATCGCGTTCTGTCAGTGACCAGGCACTATTTTCATCCCCATATGATTCAGGCTCATCATCAGGCTCTTCTGATTCGTCATCTTCTGTGTATCTTTCAGGAGAAACAGGAGTATTCTTTTCTACAATACTTCCAACCTGTGCCGGGGGAATATATTCCTGATTTATTTCTTCTCTCTCATCTTCTTCGGTTTCTTCAATTGGAAGGACAATAGTTTCGCTTCCATGTTTAAAGATATCAAAGAGAGGCTGGCCTGTAAAGTGGTCTGAAAGGGTAGTTACCGGTCTTATATGATCATCATCTATACCTTCAGGTTTCTTCATTGCAAAGCTTGTCGTACAGATCTGTTCGATTTTACCATTTTGGACATAAATCATACTGCCAAAGATCTGTGCAAGTGCAGAAAAGTCAACTCTGTCAGCAAAACGCTGGAGTGCTTCATGTGGAGAGACTGCATGGATAATTCCAATCATCCCGATTCCCGCAAGTCTCATATCGGCAAAGACTTCAAAATCTTCATCCTTTCTTAGTTCATCAAAGATAACAAAGTCAGGTCTTACAAGTAAAAGCACATCTCTTGTATTCACCATACTACCATCAAGAGCAGTATACTGGGTTATCTGATCAGGCACAAGCATCTCACGAGGTCTTTCCATGGTTTTTACAATGGAACCTGAATCATTGAGATATGTTGCAATTGCCTGTGCAAGAGTAGTTTTTCCACAACCTGGAGTACCTGTGATAAGAATACCTGGTTTTTTTGCTGTCAATAGTTTCTTTATCTCTGATGCCTGTTCATAGTCATCAAGTGAGAGATCTACAATAGGTCTTACAGCAGTTATTTCCATTCCATCAGAGAAGGGTCTTCTGGTAATTGAAATCCGCATTGAACCTATCTGAACAACAGTAACTCCACGCTTTTCAATCTCTATAAATCCATCTGGATCACGTTTTGCTCTTTCAAGAATTTCCTGTGCAATTGATCTGAGTTCATACTCAGTACAGAGTGCTTCTCTGATTACAACAGTTTCACTCTTCTGAATAGAGCCTTTCCTTGCAAAAGGTTTTGCCCGTTCTTTTAGGTATATTGCAATGGTATACTCGTCAAAGAACTGATCAATTGCAAGAGGTGTGAAATCTTCAACCTGAGGTTTTAAGTAGAGGACATCAAGGCCCTTTGCGCGTGCAACTTCAGATTGAACCATATCACTTGTGATGAATTTCGCTTTGTTTTCAATTGCAACTTTACGAATCATCGCATCTATTTCACCACCACTTGCAAGTTTTACCTGCTGAAGTGTGGGACGTTCGCCAACGAATTCTATTGATATAACTCCCTGCTCTGCAAGTTTGCAGAGTTCCTGAAGCTCGGTGAGACCTGAAAAACCAATCTCACGACCCTGGTTTGCCTGTGACTCAAGTTCGGCAACCACAGCTTCGGGTATTATTATTTGGGCTCCGTTATATTCTCCGTTATCTATTAATCCGGTGATGCGTCCATCTATTACAACGCTAGTATCTGGAACCAGTTTCAAGAATATTTCACCATAATTACGTGTGTTTTCATTCTTTTTTATAATATGCTTCTTCTGGGGCAAATACCGGGTCTGCAATAGTATTACCATCTATCGTTCTGTAAAAACATGATTTATGCCCGGTATGACACGCTGCGGTTTTTTGCTCGACAATATAGAGCAGAGTATCTTCATCGCAATCTATCCGGATTTCGTATATTTTTTGTGTATGACCTGATTCTTCCCCTTTTTTCCAGAGTTTTTTTCGGCTTCTGCTGTAGTAATGCGCATAACCGGTTGTTATTGTAAGATGGAGCGCTTGCTTATCAGCCCACGCGAGCATGAGCACTTCTCCGGTTTCTTTCTCCTGCGCAATCACCGGGACAAGTCCACTTTCAGGGAAATTTACAGATATCACAGGAAGGCTCCTGATATTATAGCAAAGAAATCACCAATGATGATTGCTGTTATTAATCCAAGTGTTATCGGGATTAGAAATGGCACTCCGTAACTTATCCAGACCTGTCCTGCATTTCTGTAAGCATTTAATTCTTCTTTATACTTTTCAGGTTCTTCTTTCAATGATTTTGTGTAAATCCTTCTGCCTCCGGAGACAAGATCCTTAATAGCGTAACCTACCGGAATGAAGTTTCTAATGAGTTTACCATTCGAGAGTTTAATGTCTTCCATTACTATTCCAAATGAGTCTTCGATTTTTTTACCATCTACCGGGTATCCAAGGAACATATAGCGAAAAGGAGCCTTATTTCTCTTTATTAGATTATAGATAAAAAATCCAACTGGTAGAATAAGATTTATTATTACTGCATTTATCAGGACACTAAATGGGAGAAAGACAAAAGGTTCAAATCCAAGCATTGAGTATCCAAAGATTGGCACGACCGGGAACAGAGGTACTAATAAGGTTATCCAGATTAAGGCTTTTGCATCACCCATACCAAAGAGGTTAAAGTAGGTAAAGAGATAAAATGCAATACAGAAGAAGACTATTAACGGGATGAATGGTATAAGATTCTGGAAATAGCCCTCTGTTAGTGATGTATACCAGAAATAGATGATTGAAGGTCCTGCAATAATGAGCATGGGATACCACATTACAACAGGCACTGCACGCTCTTTTATATCCTGCCAGCATCCGTAAAGGAGAGTTATCAGAAGAACAACCGCATTAATTACAAGTGGGAGGAAGTACTCTGGAATTGAGAGAGGATCCATAAGAGAATTTGGTTTGCATCAGTGATATATGGGTGAGATTAGGTTGAGTTTAGGGGAAATGAACTTTTGTTACTGCCAAAAAAATTCTAAAGTTATCTTTTTAAAACATCCATACTTGAAAGCCTTGCAGGGAGGTACTCATCGGTTACAAAATCAAGGCCTCGTGATGCAAAAGCCTGTTGTTCTGATTTTAATCCTAAAGAAAGCTGAAGATTAATCTGTTCTTTCCAGTAATTACTACAAAATCTTGGATCAGTCAATTCTGAATGAAGTGCAGCGATATCCTGTTCTGAAAGAGTATCAGAAGGAAGGTTATAATCACGAATATCAGTTGGTTGAACCCCGATAAATTTTGCAGATGGTGTTGCAAGAATTTCAGAGATATGTGCACTTTTAATAGATCCATATGCAACACTTGCATAAATCCTGTAAGACCATGGATCACCATCAGTAAAGACTGTAACAGGAATATCAAATTCTGTTGAAAGTCTTTTAAGAATTCTACGTGTGGATCTTGCAGGCTGACCTTTCAGGTGCACAAGAATTGCATTATACTTCTCATCAAATCCATTCTCGATAAGACGTGCATACATACCACCAGTTTCAATAGCGATTATCATCTGGGCATCATGATCAAGAATTTCAAGGGCATCAGCATTAGTCGGGATCTGATAACCTGTTTCTCCAACATCATCCTGACAGTGGATATCCTTTGTGCCTCGTCTTGTATCTTCACGAATTAACAGAGGGCCGAATATTGAGGCTCCATCTTCTTCAGGACGCAGATTAAAATTTTCCCGTTGACAATCTGTGAGAATTTCGAGATCCTCAATTAAGAGATTTGAATCATTCTGTGCTGTAAATTTTGCTTTATGCCAGGCTTCGGAGATATAATAGAGTTCTCTTAAAGTTGAAGATTTGCCAGTCGTAATTTGATGTTTTAAAAACCATATGACATATGCCATCTTCAGAATATGGAGAGCACTCTTTTCTGTTGCAGCCACTCGCTGTCTCTCACGACTTCCATATTTCCAGACTTCAGAAATCTCGTCATACTCAATATTGCGTTTTGTCCTTGTCGGCATGGTGATTGATGGAATTTCGCCAGATTTTATCTGGGAATACCATTGTCTGGGGATTGTTACAAGGCTCTCAAGGGTATGTTCAATCTTTGCTATCTTCTCTTCTTCCTTTAACTCCTTGGTTTTTGGGCTTTTACCTGTCAAGATCAATCATCACCTTCTTGTTGTCATCAATCCCACGAATGTCAATCATTCCTTTACCTTCCCCTGGAAATGAAGTCTTAAAGCATTCTCCTGGAGGGATAGTAATTTTCCAGACCGCTGAATAATCACTGCCAACATTTTCAACAAAATCTGGTTTAATCTCTGATTCAGCCGGAGAATCAGAGCCTATCCAGTAGAGCATAATATCTTGGGTTTTTTCCATATAATTATTGACTGAAATAGTAACAGAGTTATTTTGAGTCTTTTTTTTGGCAACTAACCGTTTCATAATCTGACCTTCAATTAATGAAGTATCAGGAACAGGTTTATCCAAAGTTTCTGCAACTTTTGCTGCTATTTCTGGAATAATTGCACAAATTGCACGAGCTCTTTCTTCTGTAAGTCTGTTTCTATCTCTTCTGGTCAGAAATGTTTTCAGATCCCGCCCAAGATCCTGAAGGGCAAGTGTAATTTCGCGTTCTATTTCCGGGATTGATGCAATGGCATCTTTTGATTCACTTGTAAATGGCACATTTGTTGAAGCAATGTGAACAAGAATTATTATTGGCCCTATTGGGATTCCCTGACCATATAAACCATAAGTTTTCCAGGTAATATCAGTGATACATCCGGTAATTGCACATGCACCCTGCTGATATACAAGAGGAACCCTGTTTGCAAATCTCATAAGCCGGGCACTTCCTTCAGATTCGAGTTTTCCACCATAGCCAAGGGCTGCTTCTATTATGAAAGGATGTCCATGATAAACAGCAGGAGCTCTTGTTTTTGCACCAATATAATCAAGTTCAAACTCTTTTTCAAGGCCTTGTCTGATTAACTTCTCTCCAATTGGACATAGACATTTATTTGCCGGCGGGGGTGGAACCTTGACACTCTGCATCGCATCATGGAGGGTCATTAATTGATCTGAGGAGAGTTTTCCGGCTTTTGTTGTAGGCTTAATCTTTGAGAGTGTAATTATCTCATCTGCAGTCTTCGCTCCGACCCGCGAAAAATGATTTACAAGAAAATCCCTCAGTTCTTCGGTATTTCCATCAGCCATTCGTTTGAGTTCTCCGGGCTCAACCCCATGCGGATGTGGTTTAATACTTGCCGGTGGGATTACAGGTTCATCAGTTGCCCGGTCAAAGAGGATGTTTTCACCATCAAGCGTGATTGTAAATCTTGCATGTGGGTTAACAATTGAGGTATATCGTAGATATTCAAGCAATCTCTTTTTTGCAGAGAGGTTACTCTTAAATTCAATCTCTATCCGGGTTCCATGAGTTCTGTCCCACGGGACAGTTTCTTTTCTTATAACCTCCGGTTCATTTGTCTCAATTTTTATCTGAATAAGAAATTGCCAGGCTTCTCTATCCGCACTACACCTTGAGATTACCTTTGTGGCAAGTCCTGTGGTTAATTGGGCATAAAGAACAGCAGCTGATATTCCAATGCCTTGTTGACCACGTGACTGTCTAATCTGATGAAAACGTGAACCATAGAGTAGTTTTCCAAAAACAAAAGGAATATTTTCAGGAATAATCCCCGGTCCATTATCTTCAACAATGACACGTATTACATCATCATGTAGCCTGTATATTCCAAGAAAGATATCTGGAAGCACTCCGGCTTCCTCACAGGCATCAAGGGAATTATCTATTGCCTCTTTTACAGTTGTTATAATACCCCGAACAGGTGAATCAAAGCCAAGCAGATGTTTGTTCTTCTCAAAGAACTCTGCTACACTGATACTTCGCTGTTGTTTTGCAAGTTCGTCAGCAAGACTTTCCATTATTACTAAGTATTTCGATCACCTCTCTGATGGAGAGGAGTTCCTGCTTTCCTTCCTTTAAGTTTCGGAGTGTTACATTTCCAGATGCAATCTCATCTTTTCCGATGATAACTGCATAATCAGCACTTTTACCGGCATTTTTCATCTGTGCGGAAAAGCTTCTCTGTAAAAGATCAGTGTTGACGCGGATTCCTGCATGTCTGAGTTCCTGAGTAATCTCAAGTCCACGTGTCTTTGCATCGGCTGTAAAGATTACAATAACAGACGGATTGTATGGCATCCAGATCTTTTCACCAAGTGCCACCATTACCCGATCAAAACCAATTGCAAAACCAGCTGATGGAGTATCCTCCCCTCCAAAGAGATGAGCAAGTCGGTAGGCTCCGCCACCAAGAATCTGGTTTTCTGCTCCCAGGCCTTCTGCGAAGCATTCGAAAACAATTCCGGTATAGTAATCAAGCCCTCTTGCAATAGAAGGATCAATCTTATAATTAATATGGAGAGTATCAAGAATTGCAAATGTCTCTTCAATTCTCTCCTTTTCAGGAATATCTCCAATAATTGCAAAAATTTCAGGAAGGGTATCTGAATTTACAAGATTTAATAATGGATCTTTTAAGTCTTCTCTTCCAATCTCTGAAAGATAAGCAGCAGCAGCATCCTTGTCTCGTTTATCAAGATGACCTCGTATTGCTTTTTGATCAGTAGTACTCAAATCATTTAAAAGAGTTCTCATAAATGAGAGATGTCCTATTTTTAGGGTAAACGAGACCCCGACAGACCTGAGCATATCATCTGCGACTGTAATTATCTCTGCATCGGCAAGTGCTGAATCTGCTCCTATAAGTTCAAGTCCAAACTGCCAGAATTGACGATATCTTCCTTTCTGTGGCCTTTCATATCTGAAACAGTCGGCATAATAGCACCATTTCACTGGTTTTGTAAGTGATCTACCCTCATTTACATACATTCGAAGTACTGGTGCTGTAAGTTCAGGGCGAAGTGAGAGTTTTCTTCCTCCCTTGTCTTCAAAGACATACATCTCGCCGATGATACCTTCTCCTGATCTTGTAGTAAAGAGTTCAAGTTCTTCAAAAATTGGGGTTGATATTTCACGATAGCCATAACATCCGGCTCTTGCTCTCATACGTGCTTCAATCTCTCTTCTGCGTTCCATCTCGTCAGGGAGCATATCCCTTGTGCCACGGGGTTTATTAAGCATAATTTCTCCTTATAATCTCCTTATAACTATCAAATCTTTTTAGGTGCTTTCCCAAACATTCTATCTATTGTGTTCTCATTAGACCATACCTTTTCGCGCTCCATCTTTCCCTGAAGGTATAATCCGATAAGAACAACTGCAAGACCAAAAATGTCCCACTGTTCGTAAAAGACGGTAATACCTAACCCAAATCCTGCAAGCGCAGCATGTAATACTCCGTGGTAAGCAGCGGTGCGATAGCCCGGAAATCCCGTTCTTGCAAAAATTCGAATGTCTCTAAACCATAGAAAGTAAATTACAGCTAATCCTAAAAGTGCAATATATACAAGATAACTCATAATACCTGTTATCTAATCGTTGAACTTTTATCTATATAGCAATCAGCACATTGGTACGTGGTATGACAATAAAACGGGCATTTTATATTGGGAGGTTTCAACCCTGGCATTATGGGCATCAATCCGTAATAGACACAATTGCAAAAGAAGTTGATGAGATTATTATTGGAATTGGAAGTGCTCAGTTAAGTCATGAAAGAGAAAACCCTTTTACAGCCGGCGAACGTGTATTAATGGTAAAAAGGGCACTTTCAGGCTTTGAAAAAACAATCTATATTATTCCAATAGAGGATATTAAGCGAAATTCTCTATGGGTCAGTCATATTTTATCAATGACTCCATCGTTTTCGCTGGTATATGCAGGCAATCCTTTAGTCTTAAGACTTTTTTCAGAAGCCGGAATTGCGGTTAAGACGCCTTTAATGTTTAAGAGAAAAAGTCATTCTGGCACTGAAATAAGGAGAAGGATGTACATGAATGAAAACTGGGAATCTCTTGTGCCAGATAGTGTCCGGGATGTAATTAACGAGATTGATGGGATTTCAAGATTATATGATCTTATGCAGGAAGATACTGAAAGTCTTGATTAGGCGAATTTAACGGTGAAATATGTTTAAAAAATTAAAAGAACTGTTTTCAGGTGCACCTGAACCACCTGTTGTAAAAGAAGTTAACGCAGATGAAGTAGAGCTCTGGCTTGAGGGTTTAAAGGATAAATGCCTGTCGGAGAGGACAAACGGAATGGATGATTCGCGTGAGATTATTCTTACTGCCCGTGATAATATGCTCACTCTTATTCATGAGTTTGGAGAAGAGACAGTTGATGATACGCTTAGACACCCAAAAGTTGAACAGGTTAACAGACTTGCTCTTCCTGATTTTACAAAGCGTATGGAAAATGAACTCTCAATTACTTTTTCAGATGACGATGAAAAGTTCTACACCGAAGTTGCTGGTCTTATTCAGGGGGTTTTTAAGATCTGGAGGGGGCCTGGAAGATATCTTCATATTCTCTATGCTGAAGAAGTTAAACTCCTAAAGGAAAATCTTGACAATATTGGGCGGGAACTTAATCATCTGACTGATATCATGAAGATATCTCGAGAGCGTATCAGTGAAATTGATGAGTGTAGCGATTCCCTCACAAAATGTTCAGATTTAAAAATTGAGATTAATACTCTGATAACCCGGTTACAAGATATATCTGTTGAAACCGCTGAAAAAGAAAGGGAATCTCTGTCAAAAGAAGATGAATTCTCATCATTTAAGAGATCAAATGATTATATCAAGTATCTAAATTCTCTTGAAGCATTGAAGGGACTTGAAGAGAAGGCGAATACTACAAAAGAAGCGGTGGATGCACTTGTGAGAACTGCCCTTCCAATATGGAGAAAAGCTTCACGCTATTTTCAGGAAAGTGGTGATGACAAGAATAATAAATCAATTTCAGATCTGATAAAAATTGCAGCAAATCATGAATATGATAATGCAGAAATTTCCACTCTAATCGAAAATACGGCTTCATCTGTCTTTTCAATCATATCTGATGGAACAATTCCTGTTAAGAATGCATTTGAAAAGGCTCTCTTTACAACTACCGAAGAATATACACGCCGTTTCAAAAAGTCAATTGAGGATTATAACAGTTCAGCATTAGTCCTTCTTGATAGTAAAGAGAAGACAATTGAAGATCCGGTTGTTAAGAGATTTAAAGAGATTGAACGGGCAATAGAAGAGATCTCCCGTGATATTACACGCCTAAAAGACGAATCTGGAAAAAGTCTGGAACGAAAGGAAGCATTATTAAAAGAATATGATGGGGTCTTTGAAAAGGCAACAAAAAAAGTAACAGATCTTTCGAATGGAGAGAAAAAACTAAAAATCTCTGATATTTATGAGAATTAATCCATGAATACTATGGATATTAAGGTAAACTCCGGGAAGGTTGATTGTCCAGCCGGTAAAATAGAGACCCTTGAACGGTGTAGATTTTGTATTCATGGAGCCGGGTTTGTTATTGCCGGAAAAACTATTCATTCACCGGCAAGGGCATTTTGTAATGTTACACGTGCCACAGAAGATGTGGATCTTTTAAAGGTTGAATATGTTATCTGTGATGACATTTCTGCCAAAGGTTTTGGCAGTATCATGAATATCATAAGTTAGTATCTATAATTTTTAATTTGGTCCTATTATTTGCAAAATTTTTTCAATATCAAGATATTTTTCAAAATGATCAGAGAGCACATCAAAGGGATCTCTGGTATCTGCTTGTGTCTCGTCTATACCGATTCCTTTTTTTGCCGCTATAAACTTTAATAGGGCATCAACTGCATTTACATTCAAAAATAGACCATGTAGATATGTCCCAATGAGAAGGCCATCATCACTGACTACACCTTCTCCTATGAATGCTTCATGTATATCTTTCCTATCTGTGTCACCCATATGAATTTCATATCCTGTTACAGTTCCAATCTCCTTCATTATAGGTCCAAATCCGGCTGATCTTCGTTCTACCTGAACTGTGGTTTTGGAATATCCGGTAAATGTTGTAGTGCAATCAATTAGCCCTAATCCTTCATAATCTTTAATTTCACCGGAAGAAGATTCAATCCCGAAATCACGCACAGTTTTACATAGCATCTGATATCCGCCGCAGATTCCTATAATTACTGCATCTCTCTTACGGGCTCTTAAAATCTCTTCTTTTGTGCCGGTTTTTATTAAATCTTCAAGATCATCGATTGTATTTTTGGTTCCAGGAATTATTATTACATCAAACTTTTCAAGGGAAGAACCGGGGTTTACATATGAAACACTTGCTTTTCTTTCAAGCAGTTCAAAATCTGTAAAGTTTGAGATTCGGTGGAGTTTGATTATTGCGATTTTAATTGGAAAATTGCCTGGTTTTTTCTCTTCGATTGAGAGTGAATCTTCACTTGGGATGAAAAGATCTGTTGCAGGAACAACTCCTAATACTGGAACATTACAGAGTTCTTCTAAAATTTTCCTGCCATTTTCAAAAAGGGCAATATCTCCTCTAAACTTGTTTATGATGATACCTTTGATTAATGGTTGAATATCTGACGGCAGGAGTTTTACAGTTCCATATACCTGAGCGAAAACTCCCCCGCGCTCAATATCAGCGACAAGTATAATTGGTAGTCTGAGAGCCTGTGCCAATTTTATATTTGCGATATCTTTTGTGTAGAGGTTGACTTCAGCTGCGCCACCAGCACCTTCTATTATCAGGGTCTTATATTTCAAGATCAGTCTTTCTGCTGCTTCAACTGCTGTTTTTAGAAGAAAATTTGTCTCTTTGTAGTAATCACCGGCATATAGATCTTTATATGGTCTTCCAGAGAGCACAATCTGCATGAAACTATCAGATTTTGGTTTTAAAAGGATGGGGTTCATGTCAGTGTCAGGTTCAATCCCTGCTGCGATTGCCTGCATTGCCTGAGCAACACCTATCTCGCCGCCGTTCTTTGTAACATATGAATTCAGGCTCATATTTTGAGACTTAAATGGCGCACATGAAATACTCCTTCTATGAAGAGTTCTGCAAAGAGCTGCGACAACTGTGCTCTTTCCGACATGCGAAGCAGTTCCAAGAATCATAATGGACATTACCTCTTTGTTGGGGAAGACGCTATAAAATAACAATGAAAGAATGACCCCTTAAATAAACAAAACCAGTCTGTCGGGGTATATGTAAAAAGGCTTTAATACCAGACAGGAGAGGTATATTGTAATGAATGGTGGTATTTGCTCCATCTGTGGGCTACCAAAGGAGCTCTGTATTTGTGAGGAAGTTGCAAAAGAACAGCAGCGAATTAACGTAAAGGTTAATAAACGTCGATATGGCAAAGAAGTCACTGTTATTGAAGGACTTGATCCGACTGATATTGATCTAGAAGATCTCTCAAAATTTATGAAGAGTAAACTTGCCTGTGGAGGCACAGTCAAGGGAAATTCGATTGAATTACAGGGAAATCATAGGGAGCGTGTGATAACGCTTCTTGGAACAAAGGGATACGCTGTGGACAATATTTCATAATCCCTACGATCACTGCTTCTTTTTTCGAATCATTGAATGTAAATCTAATCGGTAGGTGTCTTCCTTTCCGACTTTCACAACCCTGTCATCAGTAGAGGCAAGTTTGATTAGATTTAGATCATAACAGCCTGGTTCTCGAATCCTGATGCTCTCAAGAGATTGCATATCTATCTCTTCAGATTCATTTTTTGCATCTTCCTGTCGCGCGGTCTTTATCTCTTCATTTTCCGGATGTAGGAGACTTCTTCTTTTTGAGGATATGAATGCAAAACGTCGGCATCCACATGCCGGGCATCCATCCACAAGCATATCGGCATTTTCATACCGTTTTCCACATTGCGCACAAATATGAGCCATAGTTTTCGTTTATCTTGATGAAATCCAGGCGCTGATAAGATCCCTGTCTTTTTTAATCATCTTTAACTGATTTGCAGGACCAATTACGGTCATTCTCCGGGGAGTCTCTTCTCCTCTGACAAGTCTTGAAAACATACTGTTATTCTTTTGTTTTCCGGGATATGTCTCAATCTCAATGCCTGAAAAGTCATCTGGGAGAATTTCGCGCATTGTCATCTCAATAAGAGTGCTCTGCTCATCAGGAGTAAGACCGGTTTCAAGAATTACAATTCCGCCGCTCCTTACATTATCAAGAATAAGCCTAATCTTTTCCATTGATGTGAGACGACTTAGCCTTTCATCAGATATCAGGTCCATTCTGATTCCCTGCATAGAATTCACCGAAAAGACCTGATAATTTCTTCATAGAGATCTTCAATGTTTGAACCGGTAAGGCATGAAACCGGAACTACCGGGTGCTGCGGGAAGGCACTCTTAATCCTTTGAGGTGAAGCCTTTGTAAGGTCTGTTTTGTTGGCGGCGATGATAACGGGAAGATTTCTGCTCTCAATTATACCAATCATCATTATATTGACTTGCTCGAAAGGATCAAGGGTTGCATCCATCATGTAGATGACTCCATCAATATCCTCACGTAGCCAATGCATGGCTTCTGCAACTCCTTCGGTGGCTTCGCGGGCACGGTCAACGGCAGCTTCTTTTTCCATACCAAATTCAAGAAATTCTTTATAATCTATCTTTGTGGTAACTCCCGGAGTATCCACGATATCAATAGTAATTGATTTATTATCCTTTGTAATCGTCAAATCCCCAATACGCTTGGCTCTTCGTGTTTCATGAGGAACAGCGCTGATTGTTCCGGCATTGGTTCCCGACCAATCTTCTGCTATTCTGTTTGCAAGGGTTGTTTTCCCGGCATTAGGTGGTCCATAAATTCCAATTCTGGATGTTTTCTTATGAAAAAGTCCAGTTATAATACGAGAAAGGCTTTCACTGAATCCCATTTTATCTATCCTTGATTTATCCTTAGTCTGTCTTTAATTATCCTTTAGTTTAGGTCTTCATTTGAAGACGGAGGCACAATACAGCAATATTGTTCTTTTAGTATTTCATATTGATGATTATAATGATGGTTATCTTGGATATATGTTATCTGTCGGTATCAATCGATTACTTAATAGCGGAATAGTGCAGAGATAACTGTTATTGCATAAGGGTAAACGCAAGGGAGAAAAATTATGTCATATACTAATGAAAGTATAACACTTGATACGCAGGTACAACTCCGGGAAATAATGCGCAAGAACCCTAAAACTATAGATATTGAAGAAACTGTTGCAGATGCGGCGATGAAGATGTGCAAAAAAGATCAGACTGGCAGTTGCATTGTTTTAAAGAATAATGTGGCTGTTGGAATTGTAACTGAGCAGGATATTAACTGCAAGGTTGTTGCAAAAAATCTTCTTCCAAGTGATGTTTTAGTAAAAGAGATAATGACATCTCCGCTCATCACTTTAACGCCTGAAAATACTGTAGAAGAAGCTTCACATTTGATGATAAAAAATCGTGTAAGAAGACTTCCACTGGTAAATGAAAAAGGGACTGTGATTGGAATTGTAACAGTACGTGATATTGTTGCAGTGTCAGCGGAAATTAATGATTTAATGACAGAACTTGCACGAATTAACCGGAAAGATGAGATATCAGGTGTGTGTAGTAAGTGTGGAAAGATGTCTGAGACTCTGACTACTGTTGATGGATCACTTGTATGTAAAACATGTAATGAAGATGATGCAATCTGATAGTGATTCATTATATTAAATAAGAAATAAAAAATTAACTATTTGATATTTAAACAATAAGACTATTAGACTATTTAGTTGTCGGATGAAAATATGCAGTCAAAAAAAGAGAACGATAACATTACAATTAACTCCGTAGGAACACTTGATGTGGTTTCAGTTCCTCAGACGATGAAAATATTGAGCGCGATTGAAACACTTACAAAATCGGGATTCAGACGACTTCCAATAGTGGATCCTGGAACGTTAAGACTTAAAGGATTAATAACTGCCAGAGATGTTGTTAATTTTCTTGGAGGTGGGGAGTTATTCAAACTCATCAATGTCAAACATTCTGGTAATTTTCTCGCGGCAATTAACGAAAGTGTCAGTAAACTAATGAGTCATGAGGTGATAACACTTCCACCTGATGCACCCTTAATCGATGCCATAGAGATTATCATAAAAGAAAGAATCGGAGGAATTCCGATGGTTAATGAGGAAGGCATTCTATGTGGGATTATAACTGAGCGTGATGTCATGAAGGTGCTTTGTAAAAGCATGTCAGATACAAAAGTTTCTGATGTGATGACAAAGTCTCTGCTTGTTGTCACACCTGAAGCACCTGTCTCACAGGTAACGAAGGTTATGATCAGTAACAAGTTCAGGCGTCTTCCAATAGTAAAAGATGATGTGCTCTTTGGTATTATCACTGCAACAGATATTGTCCGATATGTAGGCACTGGTCAGGTCTTTGATAAGATTGTCACAGGAAATGTAACAGAAGCAATTGACGTTCCTGTAAGGTCTTTAATTACCGGAAAACTCTTTACAATTCTTCCAGATGCAACAATTACAGATGTTGCAAGGATGATGATTAGTAAAAATGTCGGAGCACTACCTGTGATTGAGGATAACAAACTGCTTGGACTGATCACAGAATTTGATCTTGTAAGATATCTTGTAAACCAGATGACAGAAAAGCGGTGAAGGACAGTAATGATAGTATCAGACCTGATGGTTACGCCGGTCTTTGCTGTCCGGCCAGGTGAATCGGTACAGGCATGTAGAAATCTAATGTTACGGCATAAGATTTCACGTCTTCTTGTAATGTCAGAAAATAAGTTACAGGGAATTATTACAAGGCGTGATATTGGTTTTCTTCATGATAAGAAAGGGCCTGTATGGAAGAGACGTGTTGATGATAATGTTCTGGTATCTTCGGTGATGGTGGGAGATCCTGTATGTATCTCACCTGATACGGGCATTAGAGATGTGATGATTATGATGGACAGGCATAAAGTTTCAGGGTTCCCTGTTACGGACCTTGGTAGGGTGCTTGGGATTATTACCAAGTCTGATCTTATGAAAAGTCCGATGGTTGAGAACTGTAAATTGAAATTTTCATCATTAATAGAGCCTGTTCCAATTATTACATCAAAACATTCGCCTGCAAAAGCAATTGAATTGATTAGGGAAAAACCTGGGAAAGTTGTAATCGCTGATGATAATGGCTATCCAATAGGAATCATTTCTGAAAGTGATCTTGCCTTTTATGAAGGAGGCGATGGAAAAGCTGATTCATTGTGCGCGGGATCCATGATGAAAAGTCCTGTTATAACCATTGGAAGTGATGGAGATGTAAAAGAGGTTATAGATCTGATTCGACAAAAACGCATCACAAGCGTAGTAATTGTAGACGGAAACGAAATAAAAGGAATAATAACAAGAGACCACATAATTCAGGAAGTAATAGCATGACCAATACTATATTAGTAAAAGACGTAATGTCAAAACCAGCAACAATTGCAAAATCTGTCCCGGTAACGGAAGCCCTTGAAAAAATGATTGATATCGGAACTGATCCATTGATTGTTGTTCACAATGATGAGGTGGTTGGAACTGTCTCAAGATCCAAGATTGCTGAAAAGATGGGTACTAAACACAGCACAGAAGTATCTCCTACAGCAATTCGTGTCTCTAATGTTATCGATACTGATTTCACCATTGTCTATGAGGATCAGGAGATTGATGTTCTCATTACTCTGCTTCAGAGTGATGCAAAAATTGCTGTTGTCTATGATGCTGATAGTAAGCTCATCGGACAGGTATCATATAGTGATCTTCTCTCAAAGATTCAGCCAGAAGGAACAGCAGCTGATGTAATGGAACCAGTTGCAACTATTGATGCTGGAGAAAGACTTGTTCACCTTCGCCGACGGATGGTGGATGAAAAGATTGCAAGATTTATTGCAATGGAAAACGGGCAGATCGCAGGAATTGTAACTGAAACAGATGTTGCAGTTGCTATCACAAAATTCCGTGAAGAAGCCCCTGATAAACATCAGGATAAACAGGTTAGAAACATCCTTGTTAAGGATATCATGACACCTTCAGTCATCAGTGTTGAAAAGAATAAGTCAACAGCAGATATTATTGCTCTGATGAACCTGAAGAAGATTAGCGGAGTTACCGTTTACGATGGCGGAAAGATAGCAGGTATCGTAACACGGCATTCGCTTGTTCAGGCGCTCTGAATCTCTGATTATGCGTGAGTTTTGCTTCATAAGAAAAAGAACTCATAATTCTGGATCTTTTTTTTTAGCATTGGTCCAAAATCATAACTATTATATTCTGCATACGTTGACATATGTAGGCACACATTCCTGTAGCAGCAGAAATTTCTGTTGCGAGTGTCTGAAAAGATGCGAGTTTGAATGTTGAGGTAGCCAAGCCAGGTATGGCGCAGGGTTGCTAACCCTGTGTCCCTTGGGACTCGGGGGTTCAAATCCCTCCCTCAACGCTTACGCGCAGGCAATTCTCAAGTGAGGTATTGCATGGTTCAGGAAGAACAAGAGATAAATTACTTTGTCAGAGTTAATAACACCGATCTTGATGGAACAAGGCCAGTGATTGTTTCACTAACCGGTATCAAGGGTGTTGGACGCCATGCAGCCAAGATTATTGCTGAAGCTGCTGACGTTCCTAAACATGAACTGATGGGAAAGCTGGATGAAGCTTCTGTAGATCGAATACGTGAAGTAATGGGATCATACAAAGAGCGGATTCCTGTATGGATGACCAACCGTCCAAAGGATATATACACCGGTGAGACACGTCATGTGCTTGGTCCGGATGTTGCCATGACTCTTGAAGAGGATCTTAATCTTTTAAAGAAGATTCGCGCCTACAGAGGCATTCGTCATGAGACTGGTCAGAAGGTACGTGGTCAGCGCACTAAATCTACCGGAAGAACTGGTCTGATTGTTGGTGTAAAGCGGAAGAATACACCCTGAAGTGAGGCTAAATTATGGGATATCCAGGAAAGAATCACAAGCAGTACCAAACGCCTAAAAGACCTTTTGAGTTATCCAGAATTGAGGATGAAACCCGTCTGGTGATTGAATACGGTCTTCGTAACAAGCGTGAGGTCTGGATAGCAAAGAGTGCTCTCAGACGATACCGTAAAGCAGCACGTGAGATTATTGCACTTCAGTCTGCCGGTGCAGATGCAGCAAAATTCGAACGTAAGCGCAATGAACTTATAGGTTCACTCCAGAGAAACGGCCTCTTAACTGAAAACGCAACGATTGATGATGTTCTCTCATTAAAGGTGGAGCAGCAGCTTGACAGGCGACTTCAGACCATCGTGTATCGCAATGGTTTTGCAAGATCTCCAAAGCAGGCTCGTCAGTTTATCACGCATGGTCATATTGCAATCAATGGTCGCAGAATGACCATTCCAGGATATGCAGTCTGTTCTAACGAGCAGGGTTCTATCAGTTATTATGGGACCTCTCCACTTGTAAGTGACATCCATTCAGAACGTCAGAGAATAGCTAAAACCGGTGGCAGAGCATGAGTGAATCAAGAGATAAATGGGGTGTAGCACACATATATGCTTCATTTAATAACACAATCATCACTGTTACCGATCTTACCGGTTCAGAGACTATCACCAAAAGTTCTGGTGGAATGGTTGTAAAGCAGGCCCGAAATGAAAGTTCTCCATACGCAGCAATGCAGATGGCAGTAAATGTTGCACAGGCCGTCCAGGAAAAGGGTATCAAGGGTCTTCATGTAAAGGTACGTGCCCCAGGTCGCGGTAAACAGAGATCTCCAGGACCCGGAGCCCAGGCAGCAATCAGAGCTCTTGCACGAGCAGGTGTTCGTATCGGTCTCATTGAAGATGTAACTCCGGTACCACATGATTCAATACGTGCAAAAGGTGGAAAGAGAGGTCGTCGGATCTGATGAAGATTGAATTCAGCAGCCTTGAGGAAAACGCTTCGTCATTTATCTTAAGTGGAACTGATATTCCATATGCAAATGCACTTCGACGGGCAATGGTCGGTGAAGTAATGGCCTTTGCAATCGAAGATGTTAAAATCTATGATAATACCAGTGCACTATTTGATGAAATCTTTGCACACAGACTTGGATTAATTCCACTTAAAACTCCGGAAACTGGATTTGTTCCCCGTAAAGAGTGCTCCTGTGCTGGAAAAGGCTGTCCTGCATGTTCTGTAACATTTACAATGAGTGTAGAAGGACCTGCAGTGTGCTACTCCAAAGATTTGATATCCCAGGATCCAGCAGTAGTGCCGGTAGCAGATAATATTCCAATTGTAAAGCTTGAGAAAGGCCAGAAAGTTGTGGTTGAAGCTCTTGCCTGCATGGATAAAAGTGCCGAGCATTCAAAATGGCAGGCTGTAACTGTCTGCGGCTATAAAAATTATCCAATCATTACAGAATCAGATAGATGTGATGGCTGTGGTATGTGTGTTGATGTCTGCCCGAAAAACATCTTAGAGGTGAAGGAAGGAAAGGTATCAGTCAAAAAAGATAATGATGTCAACTGTTCATTATGCAAACTCTGTGAGCATGCATGTCTAAACAGTGGAATTGGCGACGAACCGGGTATTCACATCAATATGGATACAGAACGATTCATCTTCAATGTTGAGGGTACCGGTGCAATGCCGGTTTTAACCGTCATAGAAAAAGGGCTGTTGTATCTCAAAACAGAGTCAGACGAACTTCTTGATGCATTGAGCGAAATAAAGGGGTAACGGACCATGAGCAAATATGATAAATCAAATCCGCGTCTCAAAGAGCTCATCAGGTTCCTGAAGCAGGCTTCCAGTGAGCACGAGGTTTCAATCTGGAAAGATATCGCATTCAGACTTGAGAAACCGCGGAATAATTACGCAGAAGTAAACATAAGCAAAATAAACCGGTATGTAGCAAATGGTGAAACCATTATCATACCAGGAAAAGTCCTTGGCAGTGGAGTGCTTGAAAATTCTGTCACAGTTGCAGCCTTAAACTTTTCAGATGTTGCAGCAGTCAAGATTGCCGGTGCAAATGGAAAATGCATGAGTATCGAGGAACTTGTGGCTGCAAATCCAAAAGGCAGTCATATCAGAATTCTGAGGTGAGACAACTATGGTAACAGTAATCAATGGTGAAGGTCTCCTTCTTGGCAGAATGTCCAGCATTGTTGCAAAACGCGCTCTTGCAGGTGAGGAGATTGCAATTGTAAATGCCGAAATGGCGGTAATCTCCGGTAGCCGTGCACGTGTCTTTGGTAACTACAAACACAAGCGTGAGAGAGGGTCACGTGAGGGTGGTCCATTCTTCCCACGAAGACCTGATCATATCCTTAAGAGAACTATTCGCGGAATGCTTCCATACAAGCGTCAGAGCGGTATTGAAGCTATGAAGCGTGTAAAAATCTATGTAGGAGTTCCACGTGAACTTGCAGGAGCACCAGTTGAAACTCTTGAGTCTGCAAGCAGAAACAGGCTGAACAGTCCTTCATATGTTACTCTTGGAACAATAAGCACACTGCTTGGAGCAAAATATTAGAGGAAACCGCATGTCTAAAGTAATCAATACCAGTGGTAAGCGTAAGACTGCGATTGCACGTGCAACTTTCCGTGAAGGAAAGGGCGTTGTAAGGGTTAATTCAATGCTGCTTGATTATTATTCAACCGAGCTTGCAAGAATGAAGATCCTTGAATCAGTAGATCTTATGCCAGAAGTCCTTTCAGGCATTGATGTTTCAATCAATGTCCGTGGTGGCGGTATTATGGGTCAGGCAGATGCTGCGCGGACTGCACTTGCACGCGGCATAGTAAAATGGCACAATGATCCAAGAATGAAGGACGTATACATTGGATACGACCGAACTCTTCTTGTCAACGATTCACGTCAGAAAGAAGCTAAAAAGCCTCATGGTCGTGGAGCAAGAAAGAAATTCCAGAAGTCATACCGGTGAAGATTATAACTATGAACACATACGTTAGTGGTGCAACTAAATGATACCGATTCGCTGTTTCACTTGCGGAAAGGTAATCTCCACTGCATACGAGGAATATAAACGCCGTCGGGATGAGGGCGAGGATCCTGCAAAGATCCTCGACGATCTCGGAATGGATCGGTATTGTTGCCGGCGTATGTTGCTCACGCACAAGGAGATTATTGATGATCTGAATCCTTATCAGTGAGGGATCGTAGGGTAGCCTGGACCATCCTAGGGCGTTCGGGACGCTCTGACCTGAGTTCGAATCTCAGCGACCCCATTCTTGTGTAAATTATTTTTGAGGAGTGACACATGCAGAACTATACTCGATATGAGAAAGCCCGTATAATAGGAGCTAGAGCGCTCCAGATATCAATGGGTGCTCCGGTTCTCATTTCAAGTGCCAGTATTGATCCACTTGAACTGGCTCTTGAAGAGTTTCAAAGGGGACTTGTACCAATCACAGTAAAACGTAGATAGGAGAACAAATGAACAGTGTTATCTGTGCCATTAATCTTCGTTGTATTCCTGATTCTCTTGGTCGGGGAACAATTGAAGCAGAGATAATAACAGAAAAATCAAAAGTCTGTGCCAGCGTTCCAGCGCAGCCCTCCAGATTATTTGTAAAGGAACCATCGCTTGCAATAGCGGATGCTACCCTTTCTGTTGTTCCAAATCTTATTGGAGTCTCAACATTATGGCAAAAGCAGTTTGATGAATTGCTATATGAAATAGATGGTACAGATAATTTCTCACAAATCGGAGCAAATCTTGCTTTTGCTTTATCTCTTGCAAATGCAAAAGCAGCCGCATCTGACCTTGGATTACCACTCTGGAAGTATCTTGGCGGGGTCTTTTCAGAGTGTATTCCACGGCCTCTTGGAAATGTTATCAGCAACGGTGTACATATAAAAAATGCTGCTGAAATACAGGGATTTCTTGTGGTTCCAGTTGGAGCAAAAACCGTTGCTGAAAGCATTTTTGCCAATGTCAAAGTGTATAATGCTGTTAAAAAGATGTTAGATGCACGGCAAATCTATTGTTTAGTTGGAGATAATTTTTCATATACAGGTATTTCATAAATTTTAGCA
>CAYSSW010000005.1:36919-68514 GCA_964434005.1 uncultured Methanospirillum sp. | reverse complement strand
ATCAACCGCTATTAATTCTATTAATACATCACGGCCAGATACGGCGTCCATTGTGTTTAGAACAAGTCCATCAAAACCAAGATATCTGGCAGTCTTCTTCCTGTCAATCGGGTAGCCGGTTGTTGCAAAGGCAGAAGCACCAAGAGGGGAGAGGTTAAGCCTTGCAAAAGTATCTCTCATCCTTGCATAATCACGGGAAAATGCTTGTTCATATGCTAAAAGATAATGTGCAAGTGTTGTTGGCTGAGCGTGTTGCAGATGCGTAAATCCGGGCATTACTGTCTCAGTATGCTCACTTGCAAGTGAGAGCAGAGCGGTCCTTAAATGTAAAACTGCTTTCATCTGATCTATCAGATATTTCCTTGCTGATATTCGAAGACATGTTGCAACCTCGTCATTTCTTGATCTTCCAATATGAAGTCGACCTCCTGCTTCTGAACCAGCCTCTTTTGTAAGATATGCTTCAATTCCGGCATGAATATCCTCATATGACGGATTGAAAGCCTCTTCAGGAACTCCTTTTTGATACATTTCAAGGAGGGGGGGCATTAAGAGGCGGGCATATTTTAGATCAATTATACCCTGCCTGTTAAGCATAGTCAGATGAGCAATATCTACAAGCACATCCGATTCCGCTATATGCTGATCTGCGTTCATAGAGGAGAGAAAGTTTTCTATATCGGCGTTTCTGTCACCAGTAAGACGCCCTTTTCTTACAAGATCTTCCGGCATAAATCATATATCATAGGCCTTCAGCCTGCATAATGGCCGCGGTATGATATGCAGGTATGAGTTATCATTTCAGAAAAATGATACATATGAAGATACAAAAAAGTCTAATAAAATGTAATTTTCGATGATTTTCTTTCCATAATTATCAAAGACATAACAATATAATACATAAGTATAAAAAACTTGGATATTATCATACATTAGTATCACAAAAATTCCAATAATAGATTATTTTATATACTTACCATCCATGATAGTACATGACAGACTATGAATAATAGACAGGTCTTTGCCATAATCTCCCTTGCAATAATTGCAGGGCTTGTGCTCTTATGTGGATGCACTTCTGCTCCGGTTGAAAATACAGAAACTTCTCAGGTAGCAGAAACTACTGAAAATGCTAACAATGCTGATAATTCTGACAAAACTGCAATTAACATTGGTTATCAGCCAAGTACTCATCAGATGGCCTTTATGACAGCCTACGAAAAGGGCATGTACAATGAATCTTTAACTGAATATGGAATTACTGAAGTAAATTCATTTAATTTCCCAACTGGTGCCCCTGAAATGCAGGCAATGCTTGCCGGAGACCTGGACTTTGCATATGTTGGATCTGCTCCATTTGTAACCGCGGTCGCAACCGGACTTGACTCCAAATTAATAGGCGCAGTACAGGTTCAGGGATCTGACCTTGTTGTAAGGACTGGTATTGAATATAAGAGTCCTGAGGATCTTAAGGGTCTGAAGATTGCAACTTTCCAGCCAGGAACAATTCAGGATACCATCATCAGAACATGGCTTTCAGAAAAAGGCATCAATCCAGATACTGATCTTGAAATTATCGGTATGGGACCTGGTGACGCAGTAACTGCAATTATGGCCGGACAGGTAGATGCAGTATTCCTTCCACACCCATCACCAACAACAATTGAGGAAGCAGGTGCAGGATATATCGCAGTTCATTCAGGTGAGATGTCTCCAAACCATGCATGTTGTGTTCTTATAGCAAGCGGTGACATGATCAGAAACCACCCGGAGATTGTTGAAGCAATTCTCGCAACTCATGCAAAGGCAACAAAATACAATGAAGATAATCCTGAAGAGGCGGCAAAGTACATGGAAGCCATGACCGGCCTTAACAATGAAACTATCATCAACTCACTTAAAGAGTGGGATGGTAAGTTTGTCTCTGATCCAAGTCTTATTGCAGAATCTGTAGCAAAATATGCAGAAGAACAATTTAATCTTGGATATACTAAGAAAAGTGTTACTGTTGAAGATCTTATTGATAGCAGTTTTTATAAAAAACTGAATCAGTAGATCATTTCTCTTTTTTGTATTGTTCGAGCCTTTTTGTTGATAAGTATGTTGTAGAGCCAGAACTTAGATTATTTGTCAATTGTAAATGACATATTTATATCGGCATAAACTTAAATGATAATAAATTTCTGGAGTTAGTAACCCGGTGAAAAAACAGATGACCCCAAAAAAACAGACATTAGATTCGATTAAGAATTTTTATCCTGTGATTATATCACTTGTTGTGGGTATTATCCTCTGGCAGATAATTGCCGAATTTATAGTTAAGAATCCCTTTATACTCCCATCGTTTACTGATGTTATTGCATCATTAATGGATCTTCTTGAAACAGGGGTGCTTGTAACAGATATCTATATTAGTTTAGTGCATTTTGTCATTGGTCTTGGCTTGTCTCTTCTTATTGGTATACCAATAGGAATTGTAATGGGATGGTTTGAAACGATTGACAAATATTTAAATCCAATTATCGAAATAATCAGACCAATTCCACCGTTAGCCTGGATTCCATTCGCAATTATTTGGTTCGGACTTACAGACTTTTCTGCGGGTTTTGTAATATTTATCGGTGCTGTCTTTCCAATAATTGTAAACACCTATGAGGGGTTTAAAAATATTCCAAAAGTGTTTGTAGAAGCCGGAAAGATGCTTGGATGCACCACCAGTCTATCTCTTATAAGATATGTAGCTCTTCCCGCAACACTACCGCAACTTTGCGCAGGTTTTAGAGTTGCAGTTGGAATTGCATGGATGTGTCTTGTTGCAGGAGAGATGTTTGGTGTCTCAAAATATGGACTTGGACAGAAAATATGGTGGTTTTACAGCCTGCACCAGATGGATACTGTCCTTGTTTATATGCTTGTACTTGGGCTTATTGGATTATTGCTGGACTTTTTGTTCAGGGCAGCAATGTCTAAAACATTTCTTAAATGGCATGAAGGTGAGGTGCACTAATGGGCCAGGTAAAAATCAGTAATTTATCCAGAGTCTTTACAAGAGATGACGGAACGGAGATAACGGCTTTAAATGATATTTCCCTGACAATAGAAGAGGATGAATTTGTTTCTGTTGTAGGACCATCCGGGTGTGGAAAAACCACACTTTTAAGGATTATTGCAGGGCTTGATAAAGCAGATTCCGGGAATATCCTACTTGAAAATACCGAGATAACCGGCCCAAATCCAATGGTTGGTATAGTTTTTCAGGAGTATTCGCTTTTTCCATGGAGAAATGTACTTAAAAATGTTGAATTCGGACTTGAGATGAAAAAGATCCCAAAAGCCGAAAGAACATCAATTGCAAGACAATATATTGAACTTGTAGGTCTTTCAAAATTCGAGAAAAGTTATCCATATGAATTATCCGGGGGAATGAAGCAACGTGTTGCAATAGCAAGAGCGCTTGCAAATGATCCAGAACTAATTTTGATGGATGAACCTTTTGGAGCTCTTGATGCACAGACGCGCAACAAATTACAGGTTGAAGTTCTACAGATTTGGGAGAAAAAAAAGAAGACCATTGTATTTGTTACGCACAGTGTGGATGAAGCAGTCTTTTTGTCAGACAGAATTATAATTCTTAATGCCCGTCCAGGGAGAATTAAAACGATAATTTCCGTCAAAATTCCACGGCCAAGAGAGAGAACAGCACCAGAATTTGCAGAACTTAGAAAACAGGTACTTGATCTTATCAACAATGATGATAATGAAGAGTAACCAAAAAGATGAGAAACCATTAACTATGTGTCAATCCATTTTATATAGCACATATATCTGAGGAGTATTGAGCCATGGTCAGAAAACCAAATGTAATGTACAGGAACCTTGCAAAGAAGGCATACACCCGAAAAGAATATATGGGAGGTGTACCGGGATGCAAGGTTGTTCAATTCGATATGGGCAATCTTACCGAAGATTTCCCAATGCAGGTTCATTTGATAGTAGATGAAACCTGTCAGATTCGTCACTCAGCTCTTGAAGCTGCACGTATGAGTATTAATCGTAAACTGAACAAGGATGTCGGAAGAAGTAACTACCATTTAAAGTGCCGCACCTATCCACACCATGTTCTCAGAGAGAACAAACAGGCAACTGGCGCGGGAGCAGACCGTGTGTCTCAGGGTATGAGACTTGCATTTGGTAAGGCTGTAGGAACAGCAGCAAGGGTATGCCCACAACAGAAGATCTACACCTGTTACACCACCCCACAGTTCCTTGAGAAGGCCAAGGATGCACTTTGGCATGGTGGCCAGAAGCTCCCCTCACCAACCCATCTTGAATTTGAGATAAGAGAGTAAAGCCTCTTCATCATAATCAAATCTTTAACATTCTTATTCTTTTTTTCACAGAAAGTAGAAGCATGAATAAAGTGTCTTCTCCATCTCCTGAAGATATCAAAGCGAAAACAATAGACATTTTGCAAAAATCTGAAATTTTTCTTCCGGCTGATGTAAAAGTTGCCCTTCTCCATGCAAAAGAAAATGAGACAAACCCGGTTGCAAAAGGAGAATTTGAAAATATTTTGAAAAATATCGAGATTGCAGAGAAAGAATTAACGCCTATTTGCCAGGACACAGGAATTCCAGTAATTTATTTGACCCTTCCATATGGAATGGCTTTTACAAAAGAAATGGAAGAAGCAATACTTTCCGGAGTTAGAGAGGCAACAGTTATGGTTCCATTAAGACCCAATGTTGTAAACCCTCTTACAAGACAGAATTCTGGAGATAATACCGGATGGGATCTCCCTCCAATTCATATAAAATATGACATCATTGACAAAATGAGAATAACTGTCCTTCCAAAAGGGGCAGGTTCAGAAAATGTGTCTGCCCTTTATATGCTAACGCCAGGTCAGGTTAAGGATATTGATAAGTATATTCTAAAAGCAGTGCTTAACGCTGGAAGCAGACCCTGCCCTCCGATAATAGCAGGTATTGGAATCGGTGGAACTGCGGACGGGGCTCTTTCTCTTGCAAAGGAAGCGCTGTTATCTCCAATTGATTCAATGACGATAGAAGAGACGGAGATCTGTAAAAAAATTAACAAACTTGGAATTGGTCCGATGGGCCTTGGTGGAAAGACAACATGCCTTGCAGTAAAGATAAAAACCGCAGGGTGTCACACTGCTTCACTGCCACTTGCAATTAACATCCAATGCTGGGCATGTAGACGGGAAACTGTGGAGGTTTAAATGACAACTCCAACTGCTCTTACAACTCCTCTTGGTGATGAGATACTTAAATTAAAAGCAGGTGACCGGGTTACTCTTTCCGGGATTATCTATACTGCAAGAGATGAAGCACATAAGATGATTCAAGAGAGGGGTTTTCCATTTAACCCTGTGGGTGCTGTAATCTATCACTGTGGCCCGGTTATCAAAGATAACAAAATCATAGTTGCCGGCCCTACAACCTCTGCCCGCATGAATCCATTTACCGGTTTTATGATTGATGCCGGTATCAAAGCTTTTATTGGAAAAGGGGGAATGAATGCCGCTGTACTCTCTCATATGCAAGGGAAATCGGTATACTTTGCAGCTACAGGTGGATGCGCCAGTCTTTTGAAGTCTTATATGACACTTACCGGGGTATTTTTTGAAGAACTTGGAATGGCAGAAGCAATTTGGCAGATAAGACTTGATAATCTTCCACTTGTAGTTGCGATGGATAGTAGTTGCGGGGATCTTTTTGCTAAAATCTCAGATCATGCCCATGAGGTTTTTCACCAAATGGACCCAACATTTACACCGATATGAAGTTAGAGATTGACGAATCCAGATGTAAAGGTTGTAATCTCTGCACAATGGTCTGTCCATATAAAATTTACAGACCTGGAACTCGTCTAAACCGCCGGGGGATAACTGTTCCTGAACTTGATAATCCTGCCCGCTGTACAAACTGCAGGCTGCAGGAGTTATATGGGCGTAGATTGTGTGGTGTCTGCGCCCTGATATGCCCGGATCAGGCAATAAAATGGGTACATGAAGAGCCCTATGAACAGATGAAAGTGGTGATTGAGTATTAGCCGGACAGCATTTATGCAGGGAAATATTGCCTGCGCAGAAGGAGCTCTTGCAAGTGGCTGTACTTTTTTTGGTGGTTATCCTATTACACCATCAACAGAAATTGCAGAACATATGGCTCTCCGCCTTCCGAAAATTAAGAATGGATGCTTCATTCAGATGGAAGATGAACTGGCAAGTATTGCAAGTGTAATTGGCGCTGCATGGACTGGTGCCAGGGCCATGACTGCAACATCAGGTCCTGGTTTTTCCCTTATGATGGAAAATATTGGCTATGCCATCATGACAGAGACACCATGCCTCATTGTTAATGTCCAGAGAGGAGGACCATCAACCGGCCAGCCTACAATGGGAGCTCAGGGAGATATGATGCAGTGTAAGTTTGGATCTCATGGTGATAATAGCATAATTGCACTGTGTCCCTCAAGTGTTCAGGAATGTTTTGATCTTACTGTAAAAGCATTCAATCTTGCCGACCGGTTTAGAGTGCCGGTCTTTTTAATGAGCGATGAAGTTATAGGGCATATGAGGGAGAGAATAGATATTCCTGATTCTGTAGAAATTATCAGGGCTCGACTACCATCAAAGGAATCTGATAAAAATCTTCCATATCTTCCAGGTCCTGATATGGTGCCTGGATTTACCCCCTTTGGAAATGGTGCTGCGACTCATATAACAGGCCTTACTCACAATGAAAAAGGATATCCTGATACAACAAACCCGCAAAAGCATTCAGAACTTGTGAGAAGACTTGTCAATAAAATCGAGAATGCAAGACATGAGATTGCTGATTATTCAATAGCAAATTCTGATGCAGAATATATATTTATCAGTTATGGTGCTCCGGTAAGGACTGTCAGAGAAGTAGTTGAACGACAAAAACTTGAGAGTACCGGGTACCTGAACCTTCGAATAGTTTGGCCTTTCCCGGAAGAAATCCTTAAAAAATTCCCTAATGTAAAGGCTTTCATTGTCCCGGAGATGAACCTTGGGATGATCTCTCATGAAATTGAGAGATACACTAAAATACCTGTAATTTCAGCGGAAAAAATTGGAGGAGAACTTCACACACCTGAAGAGTTGACTGAGGTTGTTATGAAGGCAAAGGAGACATATAAATGAATGATGGTCAGGACTGGTTAAGACAGGACAGACTTCCTCATATATACTGTACAGGCTGTGGTAATGGGACAATTATTAATTGTACTCTAAAAGCTGTTGATACCCTGAATTTTGATCGGAAAAATACTGTATTTATCTCTGGAATCGGATGTTCTTCAAGAGCCCCGGGATACATTCAGACTGACTCTCTTCATACCACACATGGAAGAGCTCTTCCATTTGCAACCGGTGTTAAAATGGCCAATAAAAACCTTAAAGTGATTGTTTTTACTGGTGATGGTGATCTTGCAGCAATTGGAGGAAATCATTTTATTCATGCCTGTCGGAGAAATATCGATCTGACTGTTATCTGTATGAATAATTACATTTATGGAATGACCGGCGGACAGGGAAGTCCGACAACGCCAGTCGGCAAAAAATCAACAACAACCCCATATGGGGCTGAAGATATTCCATTTGACCTTTGTTCGCTTGCAGTGGCAGCGGGTGCAAATTATGTTGCAAGATGGACCTCATATCATGTGACAGAACTTACAAAAGCAATTATCACCGGGCTTGAAACGCCTGGTTTTTCGTTTATTGAAGTCAGGTGTCAGTGTCCAACTAGTTATGGCCGAAAAAATAAATACAGACAGATTGGTGATTTTGTTGCTTATCTTAAGGGGAATGCAATATTAAAAGAAGTCTGGGATAAATCGAATCCTGAATCGCATGATTCTGAAACATTTCCTGTTGGAGAATTTGTGAGGAGAAATAGACCCTTCATTGGAGGTATCTCAGAATGAGAAATGAAATTCGGTTCTCCGGCTTTGGAGGTCAGGGCATTATTCTCAGTGCAGTAATCCTTGGAAGAGCTGCTGCACTTTATGCAGATAAATTTGCCATTCAGACTCAGGTCTATGGGCCTGAAGCTCGTGGAGGGGCATCTATGAGTGCTGTAATTATTGATGACTCTCCAATCCTTTATCCCAAAGTGAATAACCCAGGAATTTTTTGTATTTTAAGTCAGGAGGGGTTTGAAAAATATGGAAAATCGGCTGATAGAGATGCAGTTATGCTTATTGATTCAAGCCTTGTTTTAAGCAGACCATCCTGTAAATGTGTTGAAATTCCTGCAACTATAGAAGCTAAAAATAGACTTGGCCGTGATATTGTTGCAAATATTATTATGCTTGGAGCACTTGTTGCGGTTACAAAGGTCATTCCAGAAGAGGCTCTTGAAAAGGCAATACTTGACAGTGTTCCAAAAGGAACTGAAGATTTGAATATTAATGCTATGAAACTTGGATTTACACTTGCAAAACAGGCGGAGGAGACAAATGAAGCTAAAAGAGTATGAAGCAAAGAAAGTTCTGGCAGAGGCTGGAATTAAGACTCCAAAAGGGCTAATAGTAAAAAAAGGATCAACTTATCCAAAGAGTAGTCAGTTACCGGCAGATAAGGTCGTAGTTAAGGCACAAATAGAAATTGGAGGCCGGGGAAAAGCCGGCGGAATTTTAATGGCAGACAGTTCAAACTTTAAACAAGTAACTGATGAGCTGTTTGAAAAAACAATTAAAGGTCTTCCGGTTGAAGAAGTATTAATTGAAGAACGAATTGATATTCGGCATGAATACTATCTCTCGATAACAATAGATAGAGCTTCTGGTGCACCGCTTTTTCTTTTTACATCAGAAGGCGGTGTAGAAATAGAAGTTGTAGCCAAGAACACTCCGGAAAAAATTCATACTGCTCTTGTAAACCCACTCCTTGACACAGTGCCTGATTATGTGATTAGAAGTTTAATAAAGGATGAACCTAAGGAAATTGGTCTGATTATAAGAAATCTATATCAGGTATTTAGGAAGAAGGATGCAATGCTTGTCGAGATAAATCCTCTTGTCCTGACACCTGATGGGATTTTTGCAGCAGATGCAAAGATAATTATTGATGACAATGCACTTGCCCGTCAGGGTATAGTAGAAAACCGGGATTTAAATCCTCGTGAAAAGAAAGCAGAGGAGTTTGGATTTTCCTTTGTCGAACTTGATGGAGAGATTGGTGTTATCGGAAATGGAGCAGGCCTTACTATGGCAACACTTGATCTGATAGCATTAAATGGTGGAAAACCTGCAAACTTCCTTGATGTGGGTGGAGGAGCAGACCGTGAAAGAGTTGCTCATGCATTAAGACTTCTTGGAACGATGGAAAACATCAGAGTAATAATTGTAAATCTGCTTGGTGGTATTACGAGATGTGATGAAGTTGCTTATGGTATAATTGAAGCAAATGTTGCACCTAAAATTATTGTAAGGCTTGCAGGAACCAATGAAAAGGAAGGGCGTGAGATTTTGAATAAAGCCGGGCATCTTATGCTTGAAACAATGGAAGAGGCGGTAAGTGCCGGTGTTGAATACTGTAAAACCGGGAGTTTCTCATGATATATGCTGATAAGCACTGTGGGATCCTTGTTCAGGGTGCTACTGGCAATCAGGGCAGATTCCACATTGAAAGGATGAATGCTTATTCAAAGGTATGTGGAGGAACTGGAGTAGTAGCCGGAGTAACACCTGGTAAAGGCGGGCAGGTTGTAAATGGTGTTCCAGTATATGACAGTGTGGATGAAGCAGTCAGGAATCATAAAATTTCTGTAAGTGTGCTGTTTGTCCCAGGATTTGCAGCCGCAGATTCTATTATGGAAGCAGCTGATGCCGGACTTGAACTTGTGGTTGCAATAACAGAGCATATACCTGTTCACGACGTGATGAAAGCAGTATCATATGCTGATATTTGTGGCTGTTCTGTGATTGGTCCAAATTGTCCGGGAATTCTATCTCCCGGCGAGATTAGTATGGGAATTATGCCTGCACATCTCTATTCACAGGGTAGTGTTGGTGTTATCAGCAGAAGTGGTACACTTACTTATGAAGTTGTACATGAATTGACCAGAGCAGGAATTGGTCAGAGCACAGTTGTTGGTATTGGTGGAGATCCTGTTATTGGACAGACCTTTTCTGATGTGCTTTGTAGATTTGAAGAAGATTCTGCAACTGATGCAGTAGTTATTCTTGGTGAACTTGGAGGCAATCTTGAAGAAGAGGGGGTTAAATCAAGTGATATTCCAATGGTCGCTTTTATTGCCGGAACAAGTGCACCTCAGGAAAAAAGAATGGGACATGCAGGAGCAATTGTCTCCGGCGGAGAAGGAGATGCACTTTCAAAGATTGGAAGACTAAAAGACCTTGGAGTGCCGGTTGCAAGTCGTCTCTCTGAAATACCTAAGATGATTAAAGAAATAAGAGTTGCATAAATGTCAATTTTAGATAATATCATTAAACGATCCGGAGATTCTGAAGAGTCAGGCGGAGTATTCAACCCATTTCGTGTCCTTGAAATTGGTGAACTTATGATCAGATACACTGATGGGATACGAATTAAGGATTTTGTATTTCTTGCTATTCTTACAAGCGAACGTTTGATATTAATTGACAGTGCAAAACAGGGTGCAGGTGTTATTGCAAAGGAAATTCCCATTCCATTAATCAAGGAAGCAGATATTGAGCGGGATGAAAAAAACAGACCTACTCTGGCATTAACAATGGAAGTCGGGGGACAATACCGTGTCATGAGATTTATCTTTACAGGCCTTATAACTGAACCGGAAAGTGAATGCCGTGAGTGGTATACTGCAATAAATGGTCATCCACCTGTTGATTCTGAAGTTCCTAAATCATCAGAAACTCTGATTGCTGAAACCTTAAATGAAGAAGCGACAAAGTCTGAAATCAGGGAGGAAACTAGGACAACTGTTGCGCTGCCACCAAAACAGAAGGGTGAAGTTAGATCTCCGATTATTGATGCTGAATCAATTCAGGAACAGATAGAGCCTGAAGAAACGCCGGTAACTGTCAAGGCAGAAGAGCCGGTAGTCGCAACAAAAATACCACAAGCAATACCTCAACCAGTCCAACAATCAGAACAGCCTCCAATACAGCCAGCAGTGCAGCCACCTGTAGAGCAAACTGTACCGTTGACAACAACAACGCAGACAGAATCACAGGCTGTGCCTGAAACTGTCCCTAAAGTAATTCCTCAAAAGATCGCGGATGGCTCTATCCCGGTTAAATCTGAAGAGAAAACTGCTCCACCTGATTATTCAAAGGCCAAGCAGCAAAAGATGAAAAAAATTGAAGAATTGCATGGCAGAACAGAGGGAGATTCTATATGTATAGTACTTGAAAAACCAGCAATTCATCCAATATATGTAACAACTTACAGTAAAAATAAGGCATATTCAAATAAATCCAAACATTGTATACATTGCGGTATACTAATTCCATCTGTCGGAAAATTCTGTCCAGTCTGCGGAAAAGAGCAATACTAACTGATTGGGTGAATAAAATATCATGCCTGTTTTCTCATTCAGGAAGCAGATTTATTGAACTTGACCTACTTCGAGGAGTTGCCATTATAATGATGGCAATCTTCCATCTCCGATTTGATCTCTCTTTTTTCGGGATAATAGAATACAATTTATCTCAACCGATGATTGTTTTTGGACATCTGACTGCAACTATGTTTATTACAATTGCAGGAATATCAGCATCCATCAAACTTGCAAGATGCAAACCATCTGAAAGATATCATGTATTTCTAAAAAGTGGTATTAAATTACTATTACTTGGGGCTTTGATTACAATAGTCACTTTTTTCTTTCTCAATGGAGAAGGATATGTTGTCTATGGAATCTTAAGTCTTATTGGAACCGGATTAATATTATCTCCAATTATTATTAAAAATCCAATTTTTTCATTAATAACAGCAGTTTTTATAATACTGTTTTCATTTATAGATCTTCCATCTGGCCCTCTTTGGCTCTCACCGCTTGGAATACATGAAGAAACATTCACTTCAGTTGATTATACGCCAATAATCCCATGGCTTTCATTTTTTTTCATAGGGAGCTTTATTGGACATTACCTATATCCAAATGGAAAATCTAAACATTCAATTTCAGCAAATAATGTTATCGCAAAGTTATTAGCAGCATTTGGACGCCATTCACTTTTTATTTATCTCATACATCAACCATTGATTATACTAATCTTATTAGTTATTTTTATTTAGCATCATGTCATGTTTATTGTATAAGCTCATAAAGTCTGTGAGCATCGACTGAATTTATTGGTATTATCATGAAGAAAATAAACTGGACAATAAGGAATAAACTACTTATTATTATGTTGGTAATTGCACTGATTCCAATTGTTATTATGGGAACAGTTGCGATGATTCACACAAATAATCTTGGCATTCTTGCAGTTGAACAGACTAATCTTGTTGGTAATGAAAGTATTACTGACTCAACAGAGGCTCTAAACCAACTTGGAGAAAAAATTATTGAGCAGACCTCAAAAAGTGTAGCAAAAGAGATTGATATATATCTTGAAGCACATCCGGGAATGACCATAGCAGATCTCCAGAAAGATCCTGAATTTTTGAAACTTGTCGTTCAGGACGTCGGAACAACCGGATATACAACTGCGATGGACAGCGCAACAATGATTAACCGTTTCCACAAAAATGAAAAAAATATTGGGTCTGATTATCATTCTAAAAAGGATACAAATCCTGAATACTATAATATTATCGCCGCCGGTGCAGGCAATAAGGACTCTTCAGGTTATTACATGTGGGAAGATGCAGATGGGGTCTCTAGACCAAAATATGCTTACTACACATGTACGACCAGAAAGACGGCAGATGGTGTAATCCTTCGAATAGGTGCTACAACTTATATTGAAGAATTTTCTCAGCCCGTTGCAGAGATCCAGGAATTGATTTCCGGCAAAATTAATCAGACCACGGAAATAGTAAATGAATCCGGAAATCAGATTAAATTCTACATACTTTTAACATTTATCATTACATTAATTCTTGTTGGAATTATTGCCTTTTGGTTTTCAAGGTCTATCAGTGATCCAATTCTTAAAATAACAGATTATTCTGAAAAACTGAGCAAAGGAAATTTAATCGAAATTGAACAGCAGAAAAATGATGTTATTGAGATTAATGATTTAAATTCTGCCTTTGAAAACCTTCAGAAATCTCTTGTAGGAAAGGCACTTGCAGCAATGGAGATTGCAGAAGGTAATCTTTCAGTAGATATCCCTGTTGCAAGTGACAAGGATATGCTTGGAAATTCAATGATTTTAATGCGGGATAATATCGCAGGTCTTACGACTGATCTAACTAATCTTGCAGGAAAGGCTACAAACGGCGACCTTCATGCAAGGATGAAGGGTGAGGCTTATAGCGGTGAATACCTCGAAATTGTCAATAAAGTCAATAATTTACTTGATGCAGTGATGAATCCACTTGATGAGGCAATCCGTCTATCAAAAGAGTATGCAGCCTGTAATTTTAACTCAAGTTTTTCAGATGAGATCAAAACCGACGGAGAATACAAAGAATTTAGATACGCTCTTGACGAAATTGGAATTGAAATTTCAAAGGCAATTAATAATATCACTAATCATATGATTAATCTTCAAAATCAGGCAAAGAACGCATCTGTAGGTGTTGATGATATTAAAAATGGTGCAGAGATTATTGGAGATAATGCCAGTGTTGCGAAAAATGTTGCAGAGAGAATTGAAGATGGAGTATCCCAGGTGGTTAATGCAATTACTGATCAGACAAATTCCATAACATCAGTATCAGAAAATACAGATAATGTTGCCGTTGCTGCAAATGAAGCCGGAAAACTTGCTCATGACGGGCTCTCACTTGCCTCAAAAGCAGAAACTGGAATGGAAAGTATCACAGAGACTTTTGCTGATACTAATAACACTGTAAAAGAGATTCGTGATGAGATGTCGGAAATCAGTAAGATTGTAGATATTATCACGAGTATATCTGATCAGACAAGTCTTTTAGCATTAAATGCTGCAATTGAAGCTGCAAGAGCAGGATCTGCAGGTCTTGGTTTTGCAGTAGTTGCCGAGGAGGTTAAATCACTTGCAAATCAGACAGGAGAATCTGCTTCAAAAATTACGAAAATGATTAATGATCTTGATGAGAAGACTGAAGCTGCAACAAAATATATGGAGGAAGCAGAAAAAGCGGTAACTGTCGGTTCTGAAGCTGTAAAAGATACTCATGTGATATTCGGACAGCTTACCAATCAGATCGATGAAATAAGCGACAATATGAATAATGTTGCTGCAAACTTAGAAGAACAGGCTGCAAACTTTGAGGAGATTACTGCAAATGTTTCAGAAATGAATGAACTCATCAAAGATAATGCGAAAAATACCATTGCATCATCAGCCACTGCTGAAGAAGCACTTGCGGTTGTTGATCAGATTACATCAATTATTGGTGAGATTAATAGTGCAGTTGATTCTACAAATGAGGAGATGCACCGGTTTATAATTCGAAAAAATGATGATAATAAATAATTCATTCAAGAGTTAAGATTTTAATTTAATAAATTTTTAAAAAAAGATCTACATATGATGGGGGGATGGCGGAATCCAAAAAATCTATCTCATCATCAGCAACCAGGAAAACCACTTGCTGTTGCCCATCAGATTATATAAATAATTGACAAGATTAATAGTGCAGTTGACTCTATAAATAAAAAACGTATCGATAAAATAAAAAAAAGTAAAAGTATTACTTAAAAAAATCCATAATAATTTCCACTAATCCTTTTTCGGAAGTTGTATTACCATCCTCTGATATTTTCTTCAGATCATTAACTTTTCCGTCAAGAAGATTAAGTCTTGAACTTGCAGCGGTCATATTTTTGTCCATTGATAATGCTTTACTGTAAGAATTTTTCGCATCATCTGTCATATTTGCTTTTTCATAAATTGTGCCAAGATAATACCAGGCAACAGCTGAATCTGGTTCAAATGTTATAAGCTTTTTGTATGTTTCAATCGATTTTTCATATTCGCCAAGATCAAAGTATGAGGTTCCAATATTTCTAAGAGCCTCTGTAAAGTTTGGCCTGATTTCAAGTGCTCGTTCATATGAAGCAATTCCATTCTCATAATCCTCGGTATAATCATAAGCCCTGCCAAGATTATACCAGACATCTGCATCATTAGGAGAGAGATTGACTGCTTTTTGAGCAGCTTCCTGTGCACGGTCATATTTTCCAAGAAGTGAATAGACAATCCCAAGGTTATTCCATGCATCAGAATAATCAGGGTCTAACTCTATCGCTTTTTCATACTGAATGGTTGCGTTTTCATAACTTCCAAATGATGAATAGGCATTACCCATAAGATAATACTCTTCAGCTGATGTTGGTCCATCAGCAATGACAACATTACTGCCAAAAACTGTGATTATGAATATCAATAATATAACATTCACATATTTCATAACTACTATATTTGTCAGATCGAAGAGATAATCCTGCTGGCAGTGTATATCAGAAAGAATCTATAAAAAGCGGAACATAGGCAAAATTTATAGCATCAAAAATCCCATCCGGAGTAATTCTGATCTCCGGAATAACTGTCAGAGCCGCAAATGAAAGATAAGTAAAGGCATTTTCAATTGCATCTGTTGTGCTAACCAAAGATAACAGAGTTTTCATCTCTTCATATACAACGCTTGCAGGTTTGTCTGACATTAACCCTGCAACCGGTAGGGGAAGGGTCATCATTTTATCATCACATACACATGAAAATCCACCACGGGAAGAGATTACATTCTGCATGGCAGCAAGTATTGACTCATCATCAGTGCCGGCGGCCATAATATGATGACTGTCATGTCCAATGCTTTCGGCTATTGCTCCTTTCTTCATAGAAAGCCCGTGAATAATTCCAATTCCAACCTTTTTATCAGTATATCTTGATGCAACAACAATTTTTAGAAGATCCCTCATCTGATCGCCAATTTCATCCCCTGATACCTCATATTCAAGTGAATTTGTTACAATCTGATGCTCATTAAGCCCTATGACTCTTGCCCTGCCAGATCCAGGGATTTTAATCTCATCAGCTGTTGGAACATGTTTTCTAAATGGATAATCAGGAATTTGTAAAACCTCTGCCTGATCGACGGGTGAATATAATGATCCATTTTTGTAAACCTCTCTGATATCACATCTTTCGATATCATCAAGAATACAGAAATCTGCAATCCGTCCTGGAACCAACGCTCCTCTATCTGTAAGATCATACCTTTCTGCAGGAGAGAGGGATGCCATCCTGTATACAAGTTCAGGTTCACATCCGGCTGCTATTGCTTTCCTGATACAATCATCAATACTTCCCTTCTCAATGAGCATATCAATCGATCTGTCATCAGTACAGAATGCACATCGGGATACTACCTTTGGGGTTACGATTTTTATAAGATCTGATAGATTTCTCTCGACATTACCCTCCCTGATAAAGAGATACATCCCATTTTTCAGTTTCTCAACTGCTTCGAGATCTGATATAGTCTCATGATCACTACTAAGCCCGGCAGCAACATATGCCTGAAGATCTTTACCGCGCAGAAGAGGGGCATGACCATCCCGTATCGAAAATAAGGAAAGCTTTGAAATTACGTTAGGATTAGCATTAATGACGCCAGGGATATTCATCATTTCACCAAAGCCTATAATATGTGGATCTGAAACAAATTCTGAAAGCATAGAATAATCTAAAATTTCAGCGCATTCATCTGAAGGTGTTGCCGGAACACATGAGGGGAGAGTATAACAGATATCTATAGGTGCTTTGTCCGCCCCGTCGAACATGAAATACAATCCTTCTTTTCCACAGGCATTTGCTATTTCATGTGGATCAGCGACAACGGTAGTTGTCCCATGTGAAAGGATATGGGCTCCATATTCTATAGGAGAGAGAATACTGCTCTCAATATGTACATGTGAATCAATAAAACCAGGGACTACTGCTTTTCCTTTCAGATCAATATATTCTTTGGCTATTCCATCCCCAATTCCGGTTATATATCCATTTGTGATGGATAGTGATGTCTTTTCAAACTCACATGTATAAGCATGGAAAAGAAGTGCATTCTGAAGGCAAATGTCTGATGGTTTTTTACCAGTTACAACAGGTATTAGATCTGGAGGGAAGGTCATTGTTGTGATATCCTTAATTTATGTGAGGCATGAAGTATTTTAATACTTCAGCGATTGTTGATTATATTTTTAGAGTTTGAATTTTATTTCTAAACTTATCCCAATTTTAAGACCCTGTGATTTTCAATTTTTTTGAAATATATAAATCGAAAAATTACGCAGATTTTTAAAAATCACTTGTGATACATCCTTAAAAAATCTATAAATACTATTCATCACAATGAATAACTTACTATGGCAGTTAACCAGGCGCAGGTTGACAGTATTATCTCATCGGCATCTGCCGAAGATCCAGAGATTCAATTATTGAAACTCCGCGATGAGGTAGAACTGCTCAAAACCTCAATTAAACGCCTGCTCATCGATATCCGTGAAAGGATGAATGATGCGGAAAACCCGCTTGTTCAGGCTCTTAAAGGTAACCCTGTAGAGTTTGTGGGGCAATCAGGTGCCACTCCTACACCAATGGATGGGTATATCGATGATTACGACGAAGAACCAGCCGTAGAAACACTATCAGAAGGGGGGTCTATGTCAGAAGAACCAGAATCTATGGATGTTTCGGGGGGGATGGATCTTGAAACTACAGAGACACCGGCAGCACAGCCTGCAACCGGAGTCGCCTCTGCAATTTCGTCACTAACGGCTGAGAAAGGAATGCTTGAAGCACTTCGAGGACAACTCTTCGCAGATCAGGATTTGAGAGAAGAGACCAAGACAAAAAAACCGCGTGAAAAGGTGAAAATTCAAAAAGTATTCAGTCTGTTTGAATGGACGTCAAATAATGTTAAAAGATATGGCCATGACAGGGTTGACCTGATGCTTGAGTCATATAAAGAGATGGGGCACATTTCTGATGACCACTGCAAACAGGTGAAAGATATTGCACGTCTCATGGCACCGTCAATTGGTGAGGTCCATGAGATGCGGGCAGATGAATTTGTTCTGGCACTTTATGAACTAAACAGAATTCTTCTGCCTGAAGATCCGGCACTTGACAGAGACATGCTTGATGTCCTTATTGACAAACGTCGACAGGGCACAGGATCAGGATCTGTTGAAGGATCAGACAACATTGCAGAGGATGAAGGAGAATTTGAGTATATCCCGTCGCGTGAATAAATGCCAAAATGGCAAGTGAAGCAATTTCTTCATCGGTGATGATTATTGGTGCTGCTGTTGGAGCAGCAGTACTAATGGCAGCTATCCTACCAGCCATCTTTTCAGCAGGTGATACATTTGGATCAGTTGCTTACAGTTCTGAAAAACAGATGCGAACGGATTTTCAAATCGTAAATACATTTGTAAACACTGGTACTCCCGTATCTCCAAAAATATGGATGAAAAACACCGGCGCTGAACGAATATCTCTATATGATCTTCAAAAATCGGATGTCTACTTCGGAAGGAACAATAATATATCAATGTGTGCATACAGTGCTTCCCATAATACGAAAACATTTGATTTTTTACTTCCGGAAAACAATGATGGATTCTGGAACCTTGGGCAGACTGTTGAGATTACGGTGTATACCGGAAGCAGCACAGCGGTAACTCAGGATGAGGTTCTTACATATACATTTGTCCTTCCATCCAGTATTAGACGATCAACATCATTCGGTTTAACGAGTTTTACCTGAAAGAATGGCTTCTTCACTGATACCTGGAGCAATAATCATCCTACTCATATTAATTAGTGGGTATATTATTGCCGGTGGAATCCTGTCTATCACTGAAATGGGGATATCAGGTCAGACAGAGATGAAAAACATCAATCAGAAGATTCTCCATAGTGATATTGATATTTTATATGCTCATTATCCATATTCTGATAGTAATCTCCTTGTAATCTGTGCATCCAATAATGGAACTACTTCATATAGTGATGCAGATTTTGATAAAACAGATCTCTATATCGGGTATACTTATGGAAAATCTGAAATGACAAGGTTACCTCTTAATAGTAACACAATTACTATTGATAGAATAAATGACAGGTTAAATCAAGGATTCTGGGATAAAGATGAACTGATAAATATCACAGTCACTGGAAGCCCTGTTTCTCCGGATTATGTAAAAATAGTTACACCTACCGGAGCAATTGCTTCATCCTTCATAAATGTGCCCTGATATTAATATCAAATATTCTTTAATCTAATAAAACGTAAAGTAATCTGAAGGGGGTTTTCATGGTAGATTTTGATCTTGGTAATGTAGATGACAATTCTGCAAGTATAAGTGATCTGCTCGGAAAAGAAGAAAAGCCAATTCTTTCGACAGGTAATGCAGAAATTGATAAAAAAATTGCAGATGGGCTTCCACTTGGTTCGCTTACCCTGATTGAAGGGGAAAATGATACAGGTAAAAGTGTTCTCACACAACAATTTATCTGGGGAAGTATGCACCAGAAACTGCGGGTTGATCTATTCTCAACAGAACTTACAACTAAAAGTTTTCTAACACAGATGGAATCAATGTCGCTTGATATATCAGATTTCTTTGCCTGGGGATATATCAGACTATTCCACTGTCACCTTGTTGAATTTAAGTGGACACCGGACGCGATGAACGATATCCTTGACAGAATTATTCAGCATGTCAAATTTTCCAATGCTGATGTTGCAATTATCGATTCAATCACAATATTTACTGAATATACAACTAATGAAGCTGTACTTTCCTTTTTGACACAGGCAAAAAATATCTGTGACCAGGGAAAGACCATCCTCATTACAATGCACAGTTATGCCTTTTCCGATGAAACACTGACACGAGTCCGGTCAATTTGTGATGCTCACCTGTTAATGATGAGAAAACTCATGGGGGACAAATATGTTATGGTTCTTGAAGTTGTTAAAGTTCGAGGTGCACGTAAAACCACAGGTAACCTTGTAAGCTTTGAAGTTCATCCTGGTTATGGAATGAAGATCATTCCAGTCTCATTGGCAAAAGTCTGATCATGGGAAGACTGCAAATACAGGGTAAAATCCCTTTTCAGGAAGCTGAAAGCCATGACACTGAAGAGTGTCTGATTAATCCAGAATCATGTGCCCTATTTCGTATGCTCCCTGCCAATGCAAAAGAATATGTAAAGAATTATCCACATCTGCTTGAATATCTACATATCTTCCCTGTTGATGAATATGGTATTCCTCTCTTCTTTTCTGAATTAAAAAGAGATGTAAAGGGAATCAAAGATCCAAATCTTATCTACCCGGCAAACCCACCAATTTTTGTTCATATCTTCTTTGACCCTGAAGATGTCAGAAACTTCTACATACCTATAGAACCTTCTTTCATGCATAATATCTCAAAAATTATTCCTGCTGTCGAATACAGACTTGTGGATCTTCTTGATTCTCTTGAAGAAGATCCTGAAACTATTGAAGAAAGAACAACAGTTTTAAAAAGATTACTAAAACAGGTTATATATATTAGAAAACCAGGTCAGTCAATTGATCCTGCACTTCTTAAATCTGATGCTCCTGAAAGTATTGGTGATAAAGTCAAGAGTTTTTTAACTACTGATCTGACTTCAAAAAGTGAAGAGTCACCGGATAGTATCTTTGGAGAGGTTCCACATCTTGCTGATGGACGGGTAATTGTATCATCTCAGGAATATGATGCACTTGAATATCAGATGATAAGAGATAAGATTGATGTCGGTGTGCTTTACCCTTTCATTCAGGATAATTTTATTGAAGATATTACCTGTGATGGACTTGGCCCGATCTTTATCGAACATAAGATCTTTAAAGGACTAAAATCAGTTATCGGATTTAACGATGAGAAAATTCTGGATGATTTTTGCATTAAACTTGCCGAAAAGTCACGTAGACCTATTACTTACCGAAACCCGATTGTTGATGCAACACTCCCTGATGGATCTCGTATTAACATTGTTTTCTCTACTGAAATCAGTAGAAAAGGCAGTAATTTTACCATCCGTAAAGCCATGGATGATGTTATCTCAATTACAAAACTTGTGGAATTTGGAACATGCAGTTATCAACTTGCAGCCTATCTCTGGATTTGTATTGAGAATGGAATGTCTCTTTTCATGTCTGGCGAAACTGCAAGTGGTAAGACTACAAGTATGAATGCTCTTACAACATTTATCTCACCGGAATCGAAGATTGTCAGCATAGAAGATACCCCTGAGCTTATTATCCCTCATCTTAACTGGTCACGTGAAGTGTCTAAGGGTAAAGGTAAGGGTGAAGGAGAAGGTGGAGATGTAACAATGTTTGACCTTCTTCGTGCTGCGCTTCGTCAGCGTCCAAACATGATAATGGTAGGAGAAATTCGAGGTACTGAAGGTTCTGTAGCTTTTGGTGCTATGCAGACAGGTCACCCAGTCATGAGTACTTTCCACGCTGCAACGGTTGAAAAACTCATTCAGCGTCTTACCGGAGATCCAATTCTAATCCCTAAGACATTTATTGATAACTTAAACCTTGTGGTTATTCAGAGTGCAGTCAGAAGGCCAGATGGTTCAATGGTGCGTCGTCAGCTTGCAGTCAGTGAACTTGTGGGATATGATGCAGAAAGTGGTGGTTTTTCATTTGTTCAAGTGTTCACCTGGGATCCTGTTACTGATACTTTTGAGTTTACAGGAAAGGGTGCAAGTCATATGCTTGAATCAAAGATCGCAACAATGCTTGGTATCCCGGAACATAAGAAAGCCAATATTTATATGGAAGTAGAAAAGAGAGCAAAGATACTTGAAAGACTTCATAAAGCCGGATATACAGACTTTCTTGATCTTTTCCATATGATTACTAAATTAAAAAAACAGGGATTATTAGTCATCGATATTTAAGGAGATTAAATGGCATTTGAAGAGATTGTTGGAAAAATAAAGGCGTCAAACAATGGAAAAATACCATTTGAAGACACACTTCAATCTATTCGAGTAAAACTCTATAAATTTTTTATCGAAGATAAATACATGGGTTCTGATCTGCTGTTTATGCTTACATATATGGCAGCAATTCTTACTGCAAATGCAACACGACCTGAAATATTTGGTTATACAGGGGCAAGACATGAATATGTTTCAACTGGTTACATTAGGAGAGCAGATCTTCTTGTAAAACGCTGGGGCTATAGTTATGTTGAAGCATTAACAAATGTAGCCAAAAAAATCGAAAATCCGATGCTTTTCTCGATGATCAACCGGTATGCAAATGCTATGGACACCGGAGTTCCTGATGAAGATTATCTTAAGCGTGAACTTGATACAATTCGAAATATTTATCGATCAAATTATGATCAGGGAATAGAACTGCTCAAAAAATGGAGTGACGCATATATTGCAATGCTCTTTTCTGGAGCACTTATTGGTATCATTATAATGGTATCAATTGCTATCTATGCACCTGAAGATATTCAGCCAACCCTTGCAACATCATATATAATTATTCTATTGATATCAACGTTAGGACTTACAGCAATGTTTCGTGCTGTGCCTGCTGATCCGAAAACCCACAGACTTGCACATGGATCAGCTGAGCAGAATATGATCAAAAGGATGGAGATAAAAATTGTTCCAATCCTTGGAATAATTGTTCTATTGCTTCTGCTTCTTGGAATGAATTATGGATTAGTGCTCATGCTTATTGGCATGCTTCTCTTTCCTCTTGGAATTATTGGTTATATTGATGATGGAAATATTAGTATTCGTGATTCAGAATTTCCAACCTTTATCAGGGGTGTAGGTGCTGTTCAGGGCGGAAAAGGCACTACTATTGGTCCTGCTCTTGCAGATATTGATAAAAAATCTCTGCCTACACTTGTTCCACTTATTAATGGTGTATACTCAAAGATTAACCTTGGTCTTGATGAAGCAAGAATCTGGGAGCGTTTTATCAATGAAAGTGGCAGTTATCTCATATACAAATATTTGAATATTTATCATGATGCATTAAAACTTGGTGGTAAGGCTGAAATTATTGGAGAGATCATAAGTTCATCAATGCTTGATCAGGTTCTTCTGCGCGATCACCGAAATACCGTAGCTATGGGTTTTATTACCCTTTTAATTCCAATGCACGCATTAATGGTAGCAATATTCCTTTTTCTCTTTGAAATCCTGTGCACTATGTCAGATGTAATCGCAGTAAAGATGGCTGAGTATTCAGAAGCAAGTGCAGCCTTATCTTCCGGAGAAACCGGTTCTATTGCTTCATCTATGGGAGGAGCAATGTTTGTATTTCAAAACTTTGATCAGGATGCAATTGGACTTTATGTTATAATTATCCTAACAATGATTCTTGTAGCAAATATACTTGCAGGTAAAATTGTATCGGCTGGTGACAAGTATTTGTTTTACTTCTACACGAGTTTAATGTGTGCAGTTACCGGAATACTGTTTATCTTTGCACCGATTGTAATTGATATGTTGTTTAAGATACCGGAAATGGCAGGTGTATAATTATGGTGGAGTTTTCTGATTCAACAAGACGTCTGATAATATTTGTTGTAATAGTTTTTGGAGGCTCAGTACTCCTACTCTTTGATGTCCCCGTTTTGTATCTGATGATGGCTGTTCTATTTATAGCAGTCGGAATTCTGGTAATCACCGGGACATTAATTCTTTCAGAAACTATTCGTACTCTTTTAAGCTGGTTTAAAGCAAGACCTAAAAAAGAGAAAAAACCTAAACCAAAGAAAGAAAAGGCAAAGCCAAAAGGCCAGTCTGCAATATCAGGACTGTTAAAAAAGGTAAAACTTCCATCTCTTCCCAAAATATCAATGCCTAAGCGTGAGCCAAAACCTAAGAAGGAAAAAACAAAACCTGAAAAGAAAGCAAAACAGGAACAGTCTGAAAACCTTGATGAACTTGATGATGATATAAATGATAATTCAACGACTGATGGACAGTCAACATCTACATCTGCATCAGATGAAGAATTAGATATTGATCTTGATGGCCTTGACCTTGACGAAAGCCTTGATATAGATGCAGAACTTGATTCGGTAAATCCTGAATTTGATAAGATAAGGACACCATTTGGTGAAGAAAATGCACTTGATGCACTCCCAACCGAAGATCAGGTTAAGAAGATGGATATCTCCACAAAAGATGAAGAAGATGATATTGTCCTCGACAATGATGATGATATGTCCAATGACCTTGATGATATCTACTCAAGTACACTTGATGTAGGATCTGATGGCGGTGGAGACATTATTAGTAGTATGGAAGGTGGAGACAGTATCAGTTCATCAGATCTTGCTTCATATAGTTCATCAGATGAGACACCTTATGATTATGGCAGTGATGAAGGTGAAAGTGAGCAGGAACAGTTTGAAGTAACACCTGGGAAAGGAGGCGGGCTTCTTGGTGATGATGATCTTATTGCCTCATTGAAAGCAGATATCGAAGATTTAAAGAAGAAGGATGATGATGTTTTATTACGTGATCTAAAAGACATCCATGTTACCGCTGAAGAACTTAATAATGAATTAAATCAGATTATTGAAATAATCATGCAAAGAGCAAAGAAGAAATAATAAAGAGTATAATTTAAATGGAAGGGGTTAAATGGCTGAGGTACCGGTAAAACTGGAGAAAGATGGATCTTGGGTAACTTCTAAACTTGATATTGGTAAGGATTCAATCAGTCTCAAAGCTCCAATCAATGAAACAATACCATTCAGAAGTATTGTTGACCTTCAGATGCGTGGGCAGATGATAACAATAGTCTGCACTCAGCCTGACAAAACTGAGAAGTTATACAAGGTTGCTTCAGTTGAAAAAGTTCTGCAGGTCATAAATAAAAAAATAATAATGGCATGTAATGCCTACCGAATAATGGCCCATTTTATGTCGCCTGCTATTCGTGGAGGTGTACTTGTTACAAATGCTAAATGGGAAAAGGGTGCAATCGCGGTTCTTAAAACCGGGATTTGGTTTGTAAGTCAGGTAAAAATGATTTGTGTTCCACTTAAAGAGGTCGCAAGTCTTGAACTTACAAAACGTGAACTTCAGAAGAAAAAACTTGATGTTATCAAAATTGACAATCTCGAAAAGGGCGAAGTTGTCACAAGTTTTATTCTCTGTCCATTATCCACATTACAGGTATTATTCAATTTCCTTCGTGATTCAACGAAAGATATGGATATGAAGGCATCAGACCTTGATCAGCTTGATGCCCAGACTGCGCAGGTTGCAATGCTCATATATAGTGGTATGGATACCAAATCTATCGAAAATATGCTTGGACTCTCTTCTAAAGAATTGGATACAATATATGACACTCTTTTAAAGTTGAAACTGGTTGATGTGGTAATGATCAGAAAAGAAGTCCAATTGACCCCTAAAGGTGTCCGATATATCACTGATGCATTAAAACCACCAGGATAATATCTGAGAAACAATTCACAACACTTTTACAATCAGGTAACCTTTTAATGATCGGAGGGAACCGTCAGCCATGGGACGAATCCTAATAGTCGATGATACTCTTTTTATGCGAACATTACTCAAAAACATCCTGACCGCCGGAGGTCACGAGATAGTGGGAGAGGCAGAGGATGGAGATGTTGGCGTAAATAAATATCGGGAGTTAAAGCCCGATCTGGTCACAATGGACGTTGTCATGCCAAAGATGAATGGAATTGAAGCACTCAAATCCATCAAAACTCTGGATGGTAATGCCAAGGTGATTATGTGTACTGCAGTAGGTCAGGAACAGATGGTTAAACTTGCAATAAAAAGCGGGGCAAGAGGTTATATCGTTAAACCATTTCAGGCTCCAAAGGTCCTTGAAGAAATCAAGAATGTACTTGGTGCATAATTTATGATCAGGGTCCTTGTCATAGATGATTCGCTTTTCATCAGAACAGTTGTACAGGACATGCTGAAAAGTGATCCTGATATTGAGATAGTAGGTGTTGCCAACGACGGGCTTGAAGCACTTGGAAAAATCCGGGCGTTAAAACCTGATCTGATAACACTTGATATCGAAATGCCGAACCTAAATGGCCTTGGAGTACTTGAAAGGAAAGGCGAATTTGCAAAGTTTCCAAAAACCCTGATGCTCAGCTCATTAACTTCAGAAGGAGCTGAGATGACCAAGAAAGCCATTCAGCTTGGAGCTGATGATTTCATGTTAAAACCACGTGGAATCAAAAACATAAGGGAGATATCCGGAGAACTTACACAAAAAATTAAAAATATCTGCTCAATTCGTTATGTCTCATCAAAACCTGCATGTAAAGATGAGATTGCTAAGAACCTTGTGCTTATTGGATCTTCTGCCGGAGGACCACCAATGCTTGATGTTCTTGTTTCAACTCTGCCGGCAAATCTAAATGCCGCAGTTATAATTACACAGCATATGCCAAAAGGTGGATTTACAGCAGCTCTTGCAAACAGACTTAATAGAATCTCCAAACTACCAATTAAGGAGACTGAAAACGGTGATCTTCTTAAAACGGGTTCTATCTTAGTCTCAATGGCAGGATATCATACCATTGTCTCTTCATATATGGACAAAAATGGTGTTAAGGGAGGAAAAATTGTGCTTGCTGACTCTCCACCAGTTCATAATGTAAAACCAGCGGTTGATAAGACTTTCATATCTGCAAGTCAGGTTTTTGGACCAAGAATAGTTTCAGTAATCCTTTCTGGAATGGGAAATGATGGAGGAGATGGAACTGAGGCTGTAAAGAAGGCAGGTGGAATTACTATGGTCTGTAGAGAGGAAGATTGTCTGGTATATGGAATGGCCAGATCAGCTCTTCAGAAAGAATCTGTAGATCATGTTGTGCCATTGAATGGGATTCCCGGAAAAATTGAAGGATTCGTTAAAACATTAACTGAGTAACAATCATGTCTGATCTTGATGCATACCGAAGTTTATATGTGGCTGAGTCTCGTGAAAACCTTGAAGCTGTGGTCAGCAACCTGCTGATACTTGAACAGGGCACGGACTCCACCGCAATAGATGAAATTTTCAGATCAGCGCACTCTCTGAAGGGTATGTCTGCATCAATGGGCTTTATGCACATGGAAGAGATCTGTCATGCTCTTGAAGATGTCTTTTCACAGATTCGAGCTGGAATACTTACAACTAGTCAATCTATTGTAGATGACCTGCTTGCCGGCACTGATGATATCGAGCAGATGATAGATGATATTGAGGCAGGGGGCGATGGAATACTGCCTAATATCGATGAACGTGTAACTGCCCTGAAGAAATGGATGGATGTCACCGAAAAGGACAAGAAAGGAAAAACCACTCAATCACCTAAAGTGGAAGAACAGATACAGGTTTCAACAACTGAAACTGATATGTATGCTGTACCACCCTATGAATTAAAAGATCAGAAAGGGATGGAGGTTTTTGAACTTCATATTGTTCTTGCATCAGATGTTGAAAATAGGAATCTTCGTGGAATGTTAATTCTCCAAAATCTGGAAAGCATTGGTGTATTTAATAAAATTTCTCCAGATAGAGAAAAAATAGAAGATGATTCTGATTTTGATGGGGTAATGAATATAGAGTTTGCAAGTAATGCTGGAGAAGAGGCATTATCAACAATTCTTTCAGTATCTGATATTGGTGAACGTTCAATTAATTGTATCTCTGAATCGGTTAATGACAAAGAAGAAGCAAAGAATACATCAATTCAGGCTTCTACTCACAAATACAGATATGCTGTTCATGTTGAGATTTCATCTTCAGTAGATTCTAAAAATCTTCGTACAATGCTTCTTCTTCAGAATGTTCAGAACAAGGGAAATATAGAAAATATTTCTCCGACACTTGAAGTGATTGAAGACAGTGAAGGTTTCAATGGAATTTTTGATTTGACCCTGACATCTGATCTTGAAAAAGAAGATCTTGAAAAGGTTTTTGAAATTTCTGATATCAAATCTTTTTTGGTAAACCATCTAAATAAAGAAACCAAATCTGAAGATACGGTTTCAGAGGTTTCTGAAAATCCAATTGAATCTGAAAAAACCCGGTCTATTTCTCCAATTGAAAAAACTGAAAAAAAGCGGGAAGTTAAGAATATCAGAGTTGATATTGACCGGCTTGATCATATGATGAATCTTGTCGAGGATCTTGTCATTAACCGTGGCAGACTTGAACAGATTGCTGATAAACATAAGATCAAGGAACTGGATGAGACACTCAATATGGTCAGCAGATCTGTTTCAGATTTGCAGGTTATGATGATGGACATCCGGATGATTCCATTAAATCAGATCTTTAACCGGTTTCCAAGGACAGTACGTGATATTGCCACAAAGGAAGGAAAGGAAGTTGAATTCATAATTGAAGGTGGGGAGACAGAACTTGACCGAAGTGTCATGGATGGTCTAAACGATCCCCTGTTGCATCTGATTAGAAATGGTATTGATCATGGTATTGAACCACCTGAAGTTAGAATTAAAAATGGCAAAGCTCCAAAAGGATTCTTAAAACTCTCTGCTGCACGTGACAAAGATAACGTTGTAATTGTCATTGAAGATGATGGTGCTGGTATTAATACTGAAAAGGTCAAAAGAAAGGGTATTGAGAGGGGAGTTATAACCGAAGAGATGGCAGCACAGATGTCAGATTCGGAGGTTAATGACCTGCTTTTCCTTCCAGGTTTTTCAACTGCTGAAAAAATTACTGATATTAGTGGAAGGGGTGTTGGTCTTGATGTTGTCAAAACGATAATATCAGGACTTCAGGGTACTATTAAACTTGAATCAGAGTTAAATCACGGCTCAAGATTTGAATTGGTATTACCTCCTACAATGGCCATAGTAATGGTCATGATGATCAGAATAAATGGAAGACGATGTGCAATACCGATTACTAATGTTGGAGAGGTTGCAAGTCTTGCTGCATTCCCTATTCAGAATATTGGACATGGGGAAGGCATTCTGATGAGAGACGAGATTATTATTCTCTACCGACTTGACGACATGTTTGGCAGATCAAGTAATGAGGAGGTAATAATTGTCATTCAGGATGGCATGAAGAAAGGAGCTTTAATTGCAGATCTGATTGAAGGTCAGCAGGAAGTTGTCATTAAACCACTTTCTAAATTTGTTGGCACATGTGAGGGTGTATCTGGAGTAACAATCCCTGGAGATGGTGAGGTGGTGCCTGTGCTTGATGTTAAAGGAGTGCTCCATATGGGTGCAACTCTGAAGGGTGCAAAAAAAAAACTCTAATAGAGTGATAAATATGGAACAAAATGTAACAACAGATGATGATTTTAACATAACAGATCTACAGGCTGATGAACTGTGTGAACTTGGAAATATCGGAACAGCTCACGCTGCAACCACTCTATCTACAATGCTCAGTACATATATAAACATCTGTGTTCCAAATATTGTCCTTGTAAATCTTGGTAATCTTCAACAACACCTTGATGATGTAACATCAGTAATTGTCCTTTTCAAGATTCAGGGACAGGTGACCAATGACGGCTATCTATTTGTTCATCTTCCAACAGAAAGCACTATAAGAATGACCAATATCATGCTTGGTAAGACTGACATTGACAGAGAACTTGATGAGATGGATTTGAGTGCTGTAACTGAGATAGGCAATATTATGACATCATCGTTCCTTGATGCCTGTGCCACTATGCTCAACATAATAATGCTTCCATCACCACCTTCTCTTGTTGTTGATATGCCTCATGCTGCGGTACAGACTCTAATAGCATCCCAAGAACTTGAAGAAGAAATTGATAAGGTTGTCCTGTTTAAAACAGAACTTACCTGTGCAGAACATGCAATTCAGGCAAATATTTTACTTTTGCCAGGGAGAAAATTGTTGTATGAGCTGTTTGAACGGCTTAACAACATAGTTCCACCACAATAATGAGGTCAGGCCATGAATGGATCTACCATTATTCACGACAAGAATGAGGTTGTTGTTATAGGAATCGGCGAGTACTGCGTCGGAGGCTCTGTAATGATGTCTATTGGTCTTGGTTCCTGTGTAGGTCTGGTGCTTCATGATGAGAATAAAAAAATTGGAGGTCTTGTTCATATCATGCTTCCAAAAGCTCCAGGCAAACCGTTAGGACGGGAAGGAAAATATGCCGATACTGCTATTGAATTACTGCTTCGTGAACTTTCTAATAAGGGGTGTAGTCCTTCAACACTTAAGGCAAAAATTGCTGGAGGAGCTTCAATGTTTCCAAATTTCTCCGGAAACTTAAATATTGGTGACCGAAATGTCCAGACAATTAAAGAAATTTTAAAGTCTAAAGGTATTCCTCTCATTCGTGAAGAAACTGGAGGCACTGTTGGAAGGACAGTTACATATTATCCAAAAGAAAATGGAAGATATACCATCCGTCAGGCTGATGGTAAAAAATTAGAGATATAATTTTTTTATTTTTAATCAATTGTTAGTGAATCTTCTATTATCTTTTCAAGCATCCTGATAATACTTGATAATACTTCTGGATTTGGCAACATGAAGATGTTCAGATTTAATTCATGTTCATTACATAGAAGTTCTGTCTTGAAGAAAAGAACATTGTCATATTTTATTGGACTGCTCTTTACAATTTTATCAAAAACATTCTTTGGAAGATCAAAGATTGCATTTGGAGGTGACGGAAGCATTATTATCCCAAGTAATTCTGCTGTCCCATCAAGGAATGCTGATACCATGATATTCCCGATTTCATTTATGGCACTTTCATCTATCTCATTGAATTCTCGATTTGGATCTACTGGCATTCCAAGCATAATACTTGTCATCTGAACAACAGAAGACTGTGGAACATGTAATATTACATATCCACCTTTTGACATCTGACCCTCCATTGTAAAGATAACCATAGCAGACTGTTCCTGCTCAATCGAATTATTGATGGTGGAAAAATCAGTTATAGATATTTCAGGCACATTCATCATAATCGGGGTATTGAGCATTGTTGAAAGTGATGTAGCAGCATAAGATGCACCAATATTCCCAAGTTCCCTCATTGCATCTTTTTGTTCATCAGTAAGATCAATGACAGGAATTTCAGTATTTTTTATGTCATTGTCTAACTTAGGTGGAGTCCCAGTATGAATGCCTGACTCTTCAGTTTTTGATTCAGATTCTTTTGGAATTTCATCTGCATATTGTGCAAGGATGTTACCTACAGGATCATCTGGATCAATTGATACAGCAGGGGGTGCTGCCTCTACAGGCTTTTTTGGGATCTCATCAGCATATTGTGAGAGTATGCTATTTACTGCATCATCTGCACTTATGGGGGCTTTAGATGAGGAGGGTGCAACAGGGGGTGCTGCCTTGGTTTCTTTTG
>CAYSSW010000005.1:0-36819 GCA_964434005.1 uncultured Methanospirillum sp. | reverse complement strand
GGATCTCATCTGCATATTGGGATAATATGCTATTTACTGCATCATCTGCATTTATAGGGACTTTAGATGAGGAGGGTGCAATAGGGGGTGCTGCCTCGGTTTCTTTTGGGATCTCATCTGCATATTGGGATAATATGCTATTTACTGCATCATCTGCATTTATTGGGGCTTTTAGTGCCGGGGGTGCTGTTGCCTCTACAAGCTCAATTCCATCATCGGTTTTTATTGTGTCAGCTCTGTGCTCTGACTCTTTTTCTTTCTCTTCAGCATATTCTGCAAAGAGTTTTTTAACCGTTTCATCTGCCCCGGCAAGTGTTGACGAAGTTAAAACCGGATGAGTTTCAGGGGAGACTGAAGATTTCTCTTCAATATTTTTGGATGCCACAACTTCCTTTGTTTCAGTTTTTGTCTTATCTTCAGATCCTGAAAGTAAATTACTGTATTGGTTAATAATTGCATCAATTACATCTTTCTCTTCTCTTCCAGAAGTTCCTCTCTGATGCGAATCATCAGTTGATCTTTCAGGTTCTTCCATTTCTGTTACAATTGGTTCTGGATCTTTCAAAGTTTCTCTGACTTCATCCGTAAGATCAATAATCTCCGGCTTATTAATGTTCCTTTCAGGAATTATCTGTAGCTCTGGTTTTTTAGGAGCTTTCTTAACAGAGACAAGACATTTATCAAGATGCTCTTTTGCAACTTTATCATTTGGATATATCCGGAGAGCTTCTTCGAATGAAGATACAGCTCTTTTAAACTCTGAAAGATTCTCAAAGCACATTCCAGTCTTGATATATGGCTCAATAAATTCCTGATGGATATCTCCTGCGGATTGATAATATTGTGCAGCAGCGTAATAATTTTCTGATTCAAACTGAAGATTTCCCCATTGCATATATTTAATATAAAGATCTTCAACAGTTTTTGACTTAAATTTAGGCTGATATCCACCACGCATAGTGGGTCTCATAAGAAGACTAAGGTTTTTCTGTGCTGCCCTGTTATCAGGATCTATCTCAAGGGCAGAACTAAAACATTTCTGAGCAGTAGAAAGCCTGCCAAGTTTAACATATGCAAACCCAAGATTAACTACTGCTTTAATATTATCAGGATCAAGGCTGTATGCTTTCCTGAAATATTCAGCTGCTCTCTCATAGTCATGATGAAGAAGAGCATCCTCCCCCTTTGACAACAAAATTCTTATATTCCGGCGTATTGAGGCATCCATAAGGATCACTTGAGTTCGTCAGACACAAAGGCCCCCCCTCCTGCCAGACGTTAATATAAAATAATCGGGGTGGTATCTTAAAAATATTACTTATTCATCCTGTAATAAAAATAATTATCAGGGTATGAAAACAGCCACTGATATCACCGTTGTCCATCTACCTTCTTTATCTCCAGTTGCTTTCTTACAAACATGTAAGGTTTCGATATTATTTTCTTTCTGCCATATTAAATCCGGGACGGTTTTCATACCAAGCGAAGTTGAAAGCATGGTTACTGCAAGTTTTTCGGCATATTCTCCTCCGGAAAAATTTTTCGTTCCGCATTCGTGATGTTCTGCAAGATAACCATAATGATCTGTTTTATGTGGGACAGCAAGTCCTATTGCCGCGCTTATACATTCCTCTTCCTTACAGGTTTGTTCACGTGCCATCACACAAAAAGTAATTTCACCAGGCTTTAACATGGAAATACCCTTTTCCCGCGGAAGGATCTTACAACCAGGTGGGAAAATACTTGAGACATAAACAAGATTTAACATTTGAATTCCGGCATCCCGAAGCGCCATCTCAAAAGAAACCAGTTTATCTTCATGAACTCCAGTTCCCTCAGTAAAAAATATATATTTTGGAACAGCCATCTGCATACTAATTGACAGGATGGTCAATTAATAGTGATCATAAGCCACAATGAAAAAATTTAAGGCATCCTTTGGGAAGTATGTGAAAGTCATATGTTCATCTAAAGGTATCGTTATTACACCCGGCTACCAACAAATATAGGATATTTAACATGAAGGCTGCTCTTGGGCTCGAAGACGGGCGATACTTTACTGGAGAGGGATTTGGAGTAGAGGGTAAAACCTGCGGGGAATTGGTTTTTACCACTCAAATGAGCGGATATATGGAGGCTCTTACCGACCCAAGTTATCACGGGCAGCTCCTTCTCTTTACCTATCCCCTAATCGGAAATTACGGGGTGGATAAACAGAATTTTCAAAGTGAAAAAATATGGACGCGGGGGTGTGTTGTTCATGAATTATGCCGGGCACCAGCTGCAAAGCCATCACTTGAAGATTATTTTGAATCAGAGGGTTACTTTGGAATAACCGGAATTGATACAAGATCTCTGACGATTAGCATCAGAGAACAGGGTACCATCAGAGCATCATTAATTATGGACTGCGATGATGGCGAGGCAGCAGTAGAAATTGCCAAACATGCTCCAGACATTAGATCTGAAAATCTTATCCCGGAGGTCAGTTGTAAAAAACCATATCAGATGCCAGGAAATGGCCCTGTAATTGCTGTACTTGATCTTGGTGTCAAGAGAACAATTCTTGAAAGCCTCCATTCAAGAGGTGGAAATCTCCATGTGTTCCCACATGATACAAAATCAGATGAAATACTTGCATTAAAACCAGATGCACTTTTTATCACGAATGGTCCGGGAGACCCAAAAATGGCAGATAGTGCAGTTAAGTGTGCTAAGGATCTTATCGGAGAAATTCCTCTTTATGGTATCTGTATGGGTAATCAGATATGCGCTCTTGCTCTTGGAGGCGAAACTAGTAAGATGAAATTTGGTCATCGTGGCGCAAATCAGCCAATTCGTGATATTAACGGGCAGATTGCTGTGACATCACAAAATCATGGATTTGTTGTAGAAGGAGATTCACTGCCGGAGGGATGCCGGATTACTTATAAAAACTGTAATGATGGCAGCCTTGAAGGTTTTGAAGATAACTCACTTGATATTCACTGTGTTCAGTTTCATCCTGAGGCTCATGCCGGGCCTCATGACACTGAAAAACTCTTTTTCAATACAATGTTTCGGGGGCTGCTCTAATGCCACGTGATATGTCGCTTAAAAAAGTTCTAATCATCGGATCTGGTCCAATTCAGATAGGACAGGCCGCAGAATTTGACTTTTCAGGTTCTCAGGCATGTAAAGCACTTCGTGAAGAGGGCATTAAGGTTGTGCTTATAAATTCAAATCCTGCAACTATTCAAACCGATCCTGATATGGCAGATATCACCTATGTGGAACCACTTCAGTCAGATATCATTGCAAGGATCATTGAAAAGGAAAAACCTGATGGTATTCTATCAGGAATGGGAGGGCAAACCGGTCTCAATCTAACCGCTGAACTATCTGAAATTGGTGCATTAAAAGATGTGAGAATTCTTGGAACTCCTCTTCAGGCAATATATGATGGTGAGGACCGTGAACGGTTTAGAGATCTGATGCAAAGAATTGGTGAACCAGTTCCTAAATCTCTAATTGTCTCATCACTTACCCAGATTCCTGATGCTATTGATCAAATAGGTTTCCCTGCAATTATCAGGCCTGCATACACTCTTGGTGGTGCCGGAGGTGGTATTGCCCATAATGAAGAGGAACTAAGACGTATCGTTGAGTTAGGTCTTGGTAAATCCCGTATTCATCAGGTCCTTGTTGAGGAAAGCGTCGCAGGATGGAAAGAAATTGAATTTGAGGTCATGCGTGATGCCAACAACACATGTATCACTATATGTGGTATGGAAAACGTTGATCCAATGGGTGTTCACACCGGCGAATCTGTGGTAGTTGCACCTATTTTGACGCTTCGTGATGACGAATTTCATCTGCTCCGAAATGCAGCTTTAAAAATTATCAGGGCACTTGATGTTCAGGGTGGTTGCAATATTCAGTTTGCATTCAAATCTGACAAAGAATATAGGATCATTGAAGTAAATCCAAGAGTATCCCGTTCATCTGCGCTTGCATCAAAGGCAACCGGCTATCCAATAGCAAGAGTTGCAGCAAAAATTGCTATTGGTATGCGACTTGATGAGATAATGAATACCGTTACCGGTAAAACTCCTGCTTCATTTGAACCTTCAATTGATTATGTAGTTGTAAAAGTTCCACGCTGGCCATTTGATAAGTTTAAAACTGCTGACAGGACCCTCACTACAGCCATGAAAAGTACCGGAGAGGTAATGGCAATCGGCCGGACAGTTGAAGAGGCCTTTAAAAAATCAATAAGATCACTTGATACTGAAGTTAACAGTCATACTGTCCCATCTGAAATCAGGATGATATTAAGTCGCCCTACTGATGAGCGCTTCACTACACTCTTTGATGCCTTCCGTGAGGGCTTTACTCTTGATGAAATTTATGAACTTACAAAGATCGCACCATTCTTCCTAAAAAAGATAAAAAATATTGTAGATGTTGAGAAAAAACTGACATCTGGTGATTTAGAGGCTATTCGTCAGGCAAAACAGTATGGTTTTTCACTAAAAGAGATTGCAGAATTTACTGGCTTATCGCAGGATAAAGTCTCTAAAATGGTTGATGAAACTGTTTATAAGATGGTTGATACCTGCGCTGCTGAGTTCCCGGCAGTCACTCCATATTTTTATTCGACAACCGGTGACAAATATTGTGAATTAATCCCTTCATCTGATAAGAAGGTAATGATTCTGGGCTCTGGTCCAATCCGGATTGGTCAGGGCATTGAATTTGATTACTGTACTGTTCATGCAGTATCTGCCATGAGAGCAATGGGCATAAAAGTCCATGTTGTAAACAACAATCCTGAAACGGTTTCAACAGATTTTGATACTTCAGACAGACTGTTTTTTGAACCAATGACTCTTGAGGACATAATCAGCATCCTCAAAAAAGATAATTATTTTGGAGTCATGGTCCAGTTCGGAGGGCAAAACGCTGTTAATCTTGCTGTACCGTTAAAAGCGGAAATTGAAAAACTTGGTCTACCTACCAAAATTCTTGGAACTACACCAGATTCAATGGATATTGCCGAAGACAGAGATCGTTTTAGTGCTCTTCTTGAAAAACTAAAGATTCCAATGCCACCTAATGGCTCTGCAATAAGTGAGGAAGGAGCATTTAAGACGGCGGAAAAGATTGGTTATCCGGTGCTTGTAAGGCCAAGTTATGTACTTGGTGGCCGTGCTATGGAGATTGTCCATGATTCGGGTGATCTTGCAAGTTACATGAGAGAAGCGGTAAAGGTTTCAAACAGCCATCCTGTGCTTATTGATCTCTTCCTTCAAAATGCAATAGAACTTGATGTAGATGCAGTTTGTGATGGAAAAGATGTTTTAATCGGAGGCATTATGGAACATATCGAGACAGCCGGAATTCATAGCGGTGATTCTGCCTGTGTGCTTCCTCCACAATCTTTAAGTCAGTCAGTTCTTGAGAGAGTCCGTGATTACACTACCCAGATTGCATTAAATCTTGGTGTTATAGGATTAATTAACATTCAACTGGCTGTAAAAGATGATATTGTTTATGTGCTCGAAGCAAACCCACGTGCCAGCCGTACTGTTCCATTTGTTGCAAAATCTACCGGAATACCTCTAGCAAAGATTGCAGCAAGGATAATGCTTGGTGAAAAACTTGCTGATCTTCCATATCATGAGCCGGTTGTTGATCATGTTGCAGTAAAAGAAGTCCTGCTTCCATTTAGCAAACTACCTGGTGTTGATACTATACTTGGACCAGAAATGAAAAGTACAGGTGAAGTCATGGGTATTGATTATGATGTTGGACGTGCATACTATAAGGCAAGTATAGCAGCCCAAAATCGAATCCCGAGTTCAGGAAATGTTTTCATTTCTGTTACAAAAGATTACAAGGAAGAAATTTTACCAATTGCAAAAACTTTTGCACTTGCCGGCCTTTCAATTTATGGAACCAGTGGAACAGTAGATTTCCTTGCAGACCATGGAATTACTGCTCAACTTGTCAGGAAAATTTCGGAAGGTTCACCAAATATCCTTGATATGCTTCGAAATGGTGAAGTAAGCCTTATAATTAACAGTTTTGCAGATAAAGCTTCAAGGCTTGATCATGAACAGATTATGAGAACCGCAGTTGATTATGGTATTCCATATATTACAACAATACAAGCTGCAAAGGCTGCTGCTCATGCAATTCATGCAGTTGAAATTGAAGATTTGACCTTCCTGCCACTCCAACATTATATTGGCCATGCAAGGTAAAATATTTTTTAAGTAAAAGTTGTCAGTAATGTTTACTGGAATATGAAACTTACCTACAGGTTAGTTTTAACACATTTTGTATAAAGAAGACAGTTTCTGAATTATTTCCTTATTGATGATACCTGCAAGTTGAACTCAATGTCAATTATATCCAGAATTGAACATAAACATATAACGCGGTAAAGTTTTTGCATCAAAAGATTATTTTTTTTCTCTAAAGTTTCATTTTTAATCTGGATTATCAAATGAAAATTAATATAGAATCCATCTTATGACCAGATTAAAACTGGATGGTCTCAGATAAATTTATTGTCATGGGGATAAATGACTATAAGAAGACCTTAACACCTGGTATATTATAATATGGAATCAAAGTTCTTCAAATAAAAGAGGTAACCATGAAAGTTGGAATAATTGGTGGAACGGGAAATATTGGCGAAGGCCTTGCCCGTAGAATATGTCTTGGGGGAAATGATGTAATAATTGGTTCACGCGATGCTGCAAAGGCTGAAGTTGCTGCAAAAGGTGTAGTTGATGCAATAAGAGAGAGAAAATGTATGAATCAAACCTGTACCGGAATGACAAATGCAGGCGCCTGTGATACTGATATTATTATTCTTTCACTGCCATTTGATAAAATTGAATCAACCTTTGAAACCATTGGAAAACAGGCATTTGAGAACAAAATTATCATCTCACTTATCAACCCGATGAAAAGATTTCCAAAAGAAAAATACTTTATTCCTGACCGGCCACCTGAAGGATCAGCAGCACTTGCAATCAAGAAATTACTCCCAGAATCAGCAAAACTTACCACAGCCTTCAATAATGTGTCAGCCGGAAAATGGATGCTTCTTGATGAAGTCCTTGACTATGACGTCTGCGTCTGCGGAGATGATGAGGATGCCAAGAAGATCGTCATGGATCTTGTCTCAACGGTCTCCAAACTAAAACCATTAAACGCCGGCCCACTTGAAATCTCCGGGATTATTGAAAGCATTACACCCCTTGTCATCACCCTTGCGATGAACAACGGGCTTAAAGATGTCGGTGTTTACTTTAAGTAAGAACCTTACTTTTTTTCTTCCCTTGCGTCAAACCATATAGCATCTTGGTGAAAACAAAATGGGAAAGGGTACAGTAATTCTGTCATATTCTGGCGGACTTGATACTTCAATCTGCATTCCGCTTCTAAAGGAGAGTTACGGGTATGATAAAGTCATAACCGTGGCAGCCAATGTCGGCCAACATGAAGATGAACTCAAAGTTGCAGAAGAAAAAGGAAAAAAACTTGCTGATAAACATTATACTCTTGATATCAGGGAAGATTTTGTAAATCTTGCTCTGTTCCCTTCAATTAAAGCCAATGGACTTTATGAAGGCTATCCGATGGGAACCTCAATGGCAAGACCTATTATTGCTGAAGGTGTTGTGGAAATAGCCAAAAATGAAGGTGCAAAGGCAGTAGCACATGGGTGCACAGGAAAGGGCAATGACCAGCTAAGATTTGATGTAATCTTCAGGACCGCTGATCTTGAGGTAATTGCTCCAATAAGAGAGCGCAACATGACAAGAGACTGGGAGATAGAGTATGCACAACAGCACAATATCCCAGTCCCGGTAACAAAAGACAAGCCATGGTCAATTGATGAAAACCTTTGGAGCAGATCAATTGAAGGCGGCCGCCTTGAAGAACCATCCTACCATCCTCCTGAAGAGATCTATGCCTGGACAGTTTCTCCAATGAAGGCACCTGATACTCCAAAAATTCTCTCAATAACCTTTGAGAAGGGAGTCCCGGTAGCTCTTGACGGAAAAAAAATGGATGGTCTCACACTCATTAAAGAGTTAAACACAATTGCCGGTTCCCATGGTATTGGAAGAAATGATATGATTGAGAATCGTGTGCTTGGGATCAAGGCAAGAGAAATTTATGAACATCCGGCGGCGACCGTGCTTATTACTGCTCATGCAGACCTTGAAAGATTAATTCTTACAAGAGAAGAATATGCCTTCAAACAGATTGTTGATCAGAAGTGGGCAGAAATGGCATACAAAGGACTTGTTTATGAACCACTATGGAATGCTCTTAATGCATTTATTGACACAACCCAGCAAAGGGTCAATGGTAATGTTGATATACGCCTGTTCAAGGGCTCTGTAACTGTTATCGGTAGATCCTCACCTGACTCATTCTACTCAGTTGATATCACCTCATTTGACTCAACTGCAATAGATCAAACACACTCTATTGGGTATTCGCATTATTACGGCTTACAGGCACGTCTCGCCTATAAAAAGAGACATAACTAATCTTTTTCAGGACTGATAATTTCATATCTTACCTTACCGGCTTTGATGACATCATGTACTCTTTTTTCTCTAAAAGATAGATTAGAATTACCTGATTTTACCTCAACAAAGATAATTTCGGTTAGATTGCCCTTCTGTAACCCATCAAATACAATAAAATCTACCGGCGCTCCAAGAAATCTTGCATCTTCAGGATTATATGAAAAATATTTTGTAAATGGAATCAGGTGCTCAACTGTTCTTCCATGAATAACCTCCCTGCTTTTTTTGGCTGCATCCCTTCTAATCGATTTTTCTTCCTCTCTTTTCCAGTCTTCAAGATTCTGTCTGGCCTCCATAATCAGCGATTCCTTTATTTCATAAATTGATTGTTGCTTCCATTCTAAAAACAGTTTTTTAGCCATCTTTTCTCTATAAATAATGAAAATAATCGATATTATCAAATATCCAATGATTGAAAGAATAAAAATAAGGATCGAAATTTGAAAAAAATCAGTCATAACAATTATTTATCTGGTCAAAGAAAAAATGAGATGATATTATTACCAATGCCACTCTACAGATAGATAGAGTAATAGATTTCTGATAAACTCAAATAAAATCCCCGAACATTTTGAAGACATAATGACAATTCCTCCGGTTGAGATAAGGCAGTTGCGTCCATGCAATCTATGTGCATTCTTTGTCTATCTGACAAATGATCAGGTAGGCAGATGTAATTTATGGAAAGGTGAACGTAGTGGAACAACCGGCACACGATGGGAGGTTGAAGAGGAGGCACGACTTATCAGTTGGCCCTGTCCTTTTCATGCAACTCCTCGTGAAGTTGAATTATCACCAGATGATCCATGGGTTAGAAACGCTGTAGCTGAATCTATGCGTTTTTATAATTCAGCTCATAAAAGACGGGATATTACCATCAACCGAAGAAAAAGGAATGGGAGGACAAGATGAGTGATTTTGTAATGATACTGACCTGCTGTACTCTTACTGCATCTCTTATTACTCTGATTCTTGCCCTTATAACCTACAGATCTGCTCCAAAAGGAGAGCGTAATTATGGTTTTATTGCGTTATTTATTGTTCTCACCTTTTATACCGCAGGATATGCAGCCGAACTTCAGGGATTTCCCCTGGAAATTACCCTTCATATAGTTGCTATTGAGTACATTGGTATTGCACTTGCACCAACGATACTTGTTCGGGAAATTCTGAAGTATCAAGGCACTTCGATGGAAGAGGTCAAACCATATCTTGTATTCCTGTTTATTATTCCGGCCATAATTCTGACTATATCATGGTCAGATCTGATAATTCCTCTTCTTTATCAAAATGGATGGATGACAACCACTGGTGGGCTAACCTGGTTTGAAAAAGTCCCTGGAATTGCATGGTATTTGATGATTGTCTGGAACATCCTGATGTTTGCAGTAGGATCAACAATTCTTGCAGTAATGCTGTTTACTCGTGGAAAAATGTATCAGAAACAGACATTGATGATGTTTATCGGAGTCCTTCTGCCATTCTTTGCGTTTGTTGTTAAAGTTGAATTGTTACGAAATTTTCCGATAGAGATTGCACCATTTGCCCTAATTATTTCTGGACTAATAATGATGCCGGCAATTTCCCGGTATCAGATTCTAAATATCATCCCGGTTGCTCATGAAACAGTTTTTAATAATTTAAAATCTGGCCTTATTGTTTTTGATGTCCATGGTAAGGTGCGTGATCTTAATCCGGCTGCAAAAGAATTATTGGATGTAACCAATGAGGTTATCGGTGAAGATGCAATTGTAGCTCTTCCTCAGGGAGGATTGCTCGACAAGTTAGCAAAAAGTCTGGTTCCTACACGTGAGACCATAAAAATTTCAAAAGGTCTTACTGTTGATCATTTTATTGTAGATGTCGTCCCTTTTACTCACAATGAGATAATACGTGCAGGGGTTGTATTTGTCTTTACAAAAATTACTGAATGGAAGGAGAAAGAAGATCATCTCCGTGAATCAGCGGTGATAATTGGTGAACGGAATTCCGAACTTGAATCTCTTAAGGATAAACTTGAGAATCTCAACAATCATCTTGATCAGGAAGTAAAAATCAGAACTCGTGAAATTGAGGATCTTCTGCTTCAAAAAGATCAGTTCATTAAACAGATAGCACATGATTTAAGAACTCCTCTTATCCCACTTGTGGGTCTGATTCCATTTCTAATTGAACAGGAAAATGATCCTGATGTCAAGAGACTTCTTGGGCATGCAGATGATTCTGTAAGGACTATGCAAAAACTGGTTGAAAACCTGATTCACCTTGCACATCTCAATAGTATGCATAGCATTACAGATATTGCTCTACTTGATGTGAAACAACTGGTAGATACTGCAATTGAACTGTCAAATCACGATGCCAATATTAAAAAAATCAGAATTTATACAGAAATAGAACCGGGTTTAAAATTATCATTATCACCTGTTCACGGTCCTCAAATTCTTCCATATATTTTAAGCAATGCAATTCATTATAATAAAACCGGTGGAAGTATATATATCACCGGAAAACACTCGAGATCAGATAAAGAAGTAATAATTAGTGTTAAAGATACAGGTATTGGCCTTAAAAAAGAAGATCTTGAAAAGATCTTTGAAGAATTTTATAAGGTTGATCAGGCAAGGCGGGATATTGATGCTAAAGGACTTGGTCTTTCACTTGTAAAGCGTATAGTTACTTTAAGTCATGGTAGAGTTGTTGCAGAAAGTGATGGTCCTGATACTGGTTCAACCTTTATTTTAACTTTTCCAGCTCCCCATGTAGGAAAGAAAAATTACAATATTTTCGATAAATGAAACTTCTATTCTAATTCTAATTCCGCATTTTTATTACTTATTATTATGTTCATGCCGGTGATGAATGTCTGGAAAATGTTGATGAGTATGAATAATATAACTATGAGTATGCATATGTGAGTGATATCCGCTCTTTTCTATTTTTGGATCACTTGTATTATGTTCATGATTATGATGAAGATCATCATGTCTATGCCTGTGTTCATGAGTAATAGGGTAATGAACGTGTTCATGTTCGTGCTTTTCGGTGATCATGATAATTGTGCCAATAATTACAAGTGGGAGAGCAATCAGGAAAGAAAATCCGGGAAGTTCATGCCAGATAATGACTGATAATATCACCCCAAATATTGGATTAATTGAAAATATTGAACCAGCTCTTGCCGAACCAAGTTCTCTTACTGCTTTTATAAAAAAAATTCCGGTAAGCCCTCCATATGCTGTAAATCCAACAATCATGGCAAATACTCCGGTAGTAAATGATGGAAGTTTATCTCCGGCAGAAAACGCTAATATACAAAAGAAAATGCCTGCGATCCAACTTTTTAAATTCATCAGGGTTATTGGATCAACATGAGATATCTCACGGACCATATTATTGCTTATTCCCCAACTGATACATGCGGACAATACTCCAAGTGCTCCAATAGAAAGCCCAAATTCATCTCCAGGTTCAAATGAAAGGATTATGCATGCAAGGGTAATACAGCCGAGGGACAGAATTATTCTTTTATTCACAGGCTCGTGATATATGGACCATGCAATAATTGTGGTGGCCGTCCCCTCAAAACTTAAAAGCACCGCTGCTGTTGCTGCGTGAGTTAAGTTTAGACTTGTGATTAGAAGGATTGTAGGGATAACAGAACCAAAGATGATTGATCCAGCAAAGCCCTTGAAATCTTTTCTTGTAAGTTCGGCCTCCATATTTTTACGTTTTATTCCAACACATTTCATGGCAAGAATGGTTATTGACATTCCAACACCACTTCCAATCATAAAAAGGACACTGAGCATGATTGGATCTACATCTGTCAAAAGAATCTTTGAAAGTGGAGCACTTATTCCAAAGGTCAACGCCGAAAGAATTGCAAACCATAATGGGATGAGAAAGTGCCTGTCCATACGAGACTACATGTTCGATTTACAGGTCATTGAATGTGCCGATCAAATCTAATTTATGATAGTTTAATAAATACTATATCATCCGGTATGAAAATAGACAGTAAGAAAATAATTCTGATTGTTGTCTCAATTGCTTCATTTATTGGACCATATACTATTTCTTCATTGAATATTGCCCTGCCAACAATTGGTAATCAGTTTGCAATGGACGCAATTTCACTTGGATGGCTAAATACTGCTTTTCTTTTAACAACCACAGTATTTATTCTTCCATTTTCCGGGATTGCTGATATTTATGGAAGAAAACGTATTTTCATATATGGGATGGTTATATTTCTAATTGGTTCAATCCTTGCAGCATTATCAACAACAGGAGAGATACTGATATTATCCCGGTTTGTTCAGGGCCTTGGAAGCGCAATTCTATTCGCAACGACGGTTGCAATTGTAACCGCTGCATATCCTAAAGAAGAGCGTGGGACTGCTATTGGTATTACAATCGCTACAGTTTATGCAGGACTTTCACTTGGCCCGGTTTTAGGTGGTATTCTTATTGAGAACTTTGACTGGCCTGCAATATTTCTACTAAATATTCCACTTTCATTAATTGTAATTATAGTTACGCTTGTTTTTATAAAGGATGAATGGTATGGCGATGAGCAAAGTTATGATACACATGGAGTCATCCTTTTCATAATTATGATGATATGTTTTATCTTTGGATTATCGTCATTACCTGAGATAATTGGATTTATTTGTATTATTCTCTCAATAATTGTTGGATTTTTTTTCATAAAAGCGGAAAATTCCACGGAATGGCCATTAATAAGACTCTCCTTGCTGACTAAAAACAGATCATTTCTCTTTTCAAACGGAGCAGCTCTTTTGAATTACGCCATGGTTTTTGGTGTTACTTTCCTATTAAGTCTCTCACTTCAGTATCATCGAGAAATGACTCCTACAGCAGCAGGTTTAGTACTACTTGCACAGCCACTGATTCAAATGATTTCATCTCCATTTGCCGGAAGACTCACTGACAAAGTAAATCCACGATTTGTTGCAACAATCGGGATGCTCCTTTCAGTGATAGGGATTATCTTTATCCTTATAACCTTTGAATCTGCTCCGATTGAATATCTTATATTAGCATTGTGTATACTTGGACTTGGATTTGGACTTTTCTCACCGTCAAATACCTATGCAATTATGAGTTCGGTAAAAATGTCAGATTATGGAATTGCATCTGCAATGACTTCAACGATGAGAACTCTTGGTCAATACTTTAGTATGGCGATCTCTATGATTGTTTTTTCACTAATTATTGGCAATACAGAGGCAATAGGAGAATCATATAAAGAACTTTCAAATTGTATAATGATTATCCTTGCAATTTTTATTCTGCTTGGAATACCAGGGATCTATGCTTCATTTATGAGAGGAAATCTACCAACCGAATAATCAATGGCTAACTTTTTTTTACTGAATACTTTTAAAGTAACATGATAATATATTCTTATGCAATATTTTAGATGTATAATCGTTTGTTTTCTACTCACACTTCTTCTTTCATTATCTGGTTGTGTGGCACAGTCAGGTCAATCAGGTGAACAGGAGACAGATGATACTTTTTCATGGCTTAATATGCCTATGAAAGATGTAGTGACCGGTGAAACTATTACTATTGATGAACTGCAGGGGACCGGAAAACCTGTTATTATTCATACCTTTGCTATATGGTGTCCGGCATGTACAAAACAGTTAAAAGCAAGTTCATTCTTTGCAAGGGCTAACCCAGATTCATATATTCTTGTAGGTCTTGATATTGATCCAAATGAAGATGATTATGCAGTGAAGAATCATGTCGAAAAGAATAATTTTGCCGGATATTATGCCACAGTTGATAAAACAACTTCCAAAGAGATTGTAAAGGCTCTTGGTGCAAATAATCTTGTAACACTCCCACAAACTATCGTTGTCTGTAATGGAAAGATTTCTATCCTTGGAGATACTCTATTTACTTCTGCGGAATTGAAAGATAAAGTTGATTCCCTTTGTGGATAATTTCCAATTTTTTTTGAGGGGTCTATACCTGAATCTTCATAAACGAAGATTAGAATAATTTATCGAAATTTCGGCTCTGTTTAAATTCTCATAAGAGATTGAACACTTTCTGAATTTTTGTAAATCTTTGAGTTAAATAAAAAAATTGACATAAATTAATCTCCCTTCTTTGTTTTCATGTTTTTTTGAGGATACTATTCCACCAATCATCATTTTTATGACTGAAAAGGTTGTTTCTACTAAATTCCTCACAGAATATTTTCTTTTTGGAAAATCAGAATACATCTGTCTTCGATATTTGCCATTAAGAACACATTTTTTACGTACATAGAGTTTCTAAAAATCTTGTAACTTTTTCCCTTTTCTCGATGAGTACTAATAACTTGCTGGAGTAATAGACATACCTATTGAATTAACCGCGATGTAGGTGCTATTTTTTGAAGTAGAAGGAAAAAATTGAAAAACAGAATTCAGTAATTAATTAATAGTTCGGAATTAATTGGTGGAAATCATACATATTGTTGAATAAGAGAAATTTCTTTCAACAGAAATTGTTTCTGAAGTATACTCTTTAATACAAGTATATCAGTTACCTTTCAATATCCACGAGGTCCTCTTTTTAGAGTAGTAATATTAGGGATTAGTGTTGAATGTAAACATTTTTAGAGAATTGAGAGGTTTACTTTGGTATTTTTGTAGCATTAATTGCATTGATTACAACTGTCAAAAACAGAGATATTTATGATTCGATAAAAAGTATTGCTACCTTTTCATAGTTATCGCTAATAATATAGAGAACATTGAGATATTAGACCTTTATCCTCTTTTTAAGAGGATTTCAACAGACTATCAATATATAGATTAGGATTTTGTTAAAATTGCAGTTACATCATATAACAAATCCACAAAATCAACTTAATGTCATGTTAAAAGAGTAAAAAATGATTGTGGAGATTTATGCCACTGGTTTAGCATAGATCATGAGTTCTTTTAACTCATCATCTGTCAAATCATAATGATAAATGTTAGAGTAGAACTCTTTCACACGCTCATCAACATTGTAATCAAAGATATCTGGGTACATAAGATTTGAGAGCCAGATCATTGATAACAGACGGTTAACTGATGGTGGGCCACCCATCCAACTGTATGGGCCGTATGGAGCCTCGTAGAGATTACCATTCTTAACTGCATCAAGGGAATTCCAGTCTTCACTGGCTTTAATTGCCTCATAATACTCATGGTTGTTTGCATTTGCAACAATGATATAATCAGGGTTCAGACCAATGATATCTTCCATGGTGTATTCATCACCAGTACCACTTGATCCAACAGCTTCAGGTGCAACATTATTGCTTACAAGGTCAAGCACTTCTGCATGATATGAACCTTCGCCAATCATGTTTACAGAATTACCGTCAACTGCAGTGACATATATAAGGCTCTTCTTGTCATTACCTACCTTCTCCATTCCCTCATTGAAATCATTAATCAGAGTTGAAGTATAGTTAGACAGTTTTTCACCAGCTTCTGGTCTTGATAAAAGATCTCCAAGTGTTATGTATGAAACTGGAATATCACTGAGGACATTCTGAGTTACAAATGCAAATTTAACACCGGTTTGTTCCTGAATCTTGTCAAGATCTTCTTTCATTGTGGCTTTTGCTTCTCCAAGATCTAAAACAACATCAATGTTTAGATCCTTATTGAGCTGCATAATCTCTTCAGGGTTCATTGTGGATTTTGCACCATAAAATTGACCAGTTACAGGGAGGTCTACTACTCTTGGATCAATATATTTAATCTGATTATCAGTATACTTACTGGCAATACTGACAATAAGAGAAGGATCCAGTGAATAGAGAACTATCTGAGCTAATGGTCCTGATGGTGATACAGCATCAATTTCTACCGGCAGTGTGACTTCACGCCCTACACTGTCGACAATTGTTCTGTTCTCTTCAGCATAGCAGATACCACAAAATGTGGCAATAAGTAATGCAATGAATAAAACTTTAAAGACAGAGTTTTGGCTCATCAATATATAATTTACCTGCTTTTAGTTAAAGATTTTTTTAACAATATTAAATAAATTAATAAAATTAATTTAATGTAGGTATATATTAAAAAAATTATGGGGAGAGATAATTAACCTTTGTCCCGGCTGCATAAATTCTCTTATATTCACTTCCACCAACAACTCTTTTTGCAAGATCAATATCATGAATAATAAGGCCGGATATATCATTTACTCCATATTCAAAGAAAACCGGTGAAAGCGGAGTGCCTGGTCCTACTATCGTCAGTTTTTTTGCATTCTCCGAAAGCTCAAGAAGATGGGGAAGACTTTTGTCACCGATTGCTGCACAGGTAAGAAAGATAAAATCTGATTCCGGAAGAAGATAATCACATGCAGAATAGGGAAAATCACCTTCAAGAGGTTCCCATTCAATGATATTTAATTCACACTTAGGAGATAAAAGCTCTTCGATAAATGGAAAATGGCCAACAATACTAACTTTTTTACCTTTTATTTCATTTTGTGAATTAATGAAAGGATCCTTAAGTCTTCCTTCAACACGATCTTTCTTTGGAATGTCAATTCCAGCTTTTGCAACACTTTCAGGACTATTATAATACGCACAAAGGGCAGCATTTCCAATTGATGCCTCAATAAAGTTCCATGATTTAACGCATTCACAGACTTCTTTTAAAGGTTTACCCGTCTTTTCGTCACTCATCAAAGGTGCCCGTTGTGTATAACTCCTATATGGTGCCACTCCGGCAGAATTACCACTTACAATAAGACTCATGTCATATCCGGTCACCATATAATCAACAATTGCATCCTCTGATACACCATCAATTAAAGCATCATATAATTCAAACATTTTTTCACCTCATATTGGTAATAATTTCTTCAGTAAGAGTCTCTCCTTTCCGGAGGTTGTTTCTTAAAGTATGGAAGATATTATCTATCTTTTCAATCTTCTTAAGACTTTTTCTTTCAGTATCTGTCGTTGTGATAATTTTTGATATCCCTCCATTTTTGATAACAATTCTTTTGTCAGCCATAAGTGCAAGAAGGGGATCATGAGTTGACATGAGAATTATCTTTTCATTACCTGCAAGAAGTTTAATAGCCTCATGTCTGTCAATTCCTGCATTTTCTATTTCATCTATAAGAATTATCGGTGAAGAACTCATAAGAGCAGTATCTGCAATCATTAATGCTCTTGATTGCCCTCCTGAAAGTTGTGTAACTTTGGTTTCAGGAGTAAATTTCTCACCGGCAAGAGAATTGGCACAAGCAAATACCCTGTCAACAACTCCTTTTACATCCTCAACCATTCGACTCTTTGCATGCATCTCAAGAAATTCTCGGACTGTAAGATCCATTACAAAATTCATCGTCTGTGAAAGTTCTGCAACAAGTTTTCCACCGGTTTCAAATCTTTCAGAATCAGTGGGAGCTTCATTATTGATAAGTATCTTTCTATTTGTCGGAGTGTCGTTTTGAGCAATACATTCTATATCTTCAAGCAATCTGCTCTTACCTGATCCTGTGGGTCCTACAATACTGATAATTTCACCGGGGAGAATGGTAATATTAACTTCTTCTTCCTGTTTACTCTTGTCTTTGCCACCAATTATTGTCAGGGATGAGATCTTGTGTGTATGATTTAAATTATCAGATCTAAAAGCATCAAGAAATGAGCAAAAATGAAGGATTACTTCTTCATTATTAAGTCCAAATTCTTCAAGCACTGTTTCATCTACAAGAAGAAGAGCATCTGGGAGAGTTTTATCTTTATCAATATCAGCAAGTCTATGATTTGCAAGATAATCAACAACCAGAGGATAACGTTCTATTAAAACTGATAATGAGGTGGTCATCACCTCATCATAAAAATCATATTGACTCATTCCTTAAACTCCATCTTCTTTACCATTCCCATCTGATAAAAGTCCCCAATTCTTTTCTCGCCTGTACAGTATGAACAAACCGCAGCAGGCATTGTAAATCTAAGCGTTCTGTCACGAAGTGTTTCAATGTCAGGCGATTCATAGAAATATTTGGCTAAAAGGAAGGTTCCCTGACCGGTAATCCCATTAATAAAGATTACTTTTGCCTTTGAATTGACTTCTTTAATATTGAATGCAAAAACTTCACGTTCTGCCTGAGAGACAATATCTCCTTTTGTAACAACTACAACATCAGCATATTTGAGCATCGGTCCAATCTTTCTTGGTGTATTGACTCCGGAGAGATTATCAATAACGCATACTGCAGGAATCCCATTAATATATGGAGAGCATCGATTACATAACCCGGCACTCTCGGTTATCATCATTGAAAGGCCTTTATTTAATCCCCAGAGAACTCCATCTTCTATGTTACTTACAAAAAAATGATCTGGACATATCTTTCCGGCAAAACCTGTGATTACCGGAACATGATTCTCTTCATATCTAATATTATCAAATGATGTCAATGAATCAAATTTTATAACTCCAATCTTTTCTTCACGGTTATTTAGTTCAGCAATGGTTTTTAAAATGACAGAAGTCTTACCTGAAGAAGGAGGACCAGCAACTGTAATTAGTTTCATGATAGATTTAACATAGATATACTTGTTAAGATAATAAATGATATTCGGTTTGAATATAGACAATAAATATGGAATATATTTGCCATCTATGATGAAATCTATCAGATAAATATAAGGATAAATGAGAAAGGATATCAGAAAACAATTAAATATAATAATAATCCTACAATATCTTATTCAAATTCAACCAAAGTAATCGATTAATATGATAGACGAAATTACATTACAAAATGCCGATAAATTATCTCCTGCCGGAAAAATAAACAATGAACTTCTCAAAAAAGGAATCGTCGTCCTTGAAAATATGATAAAGATGAGTGAAGATCCAATTAAGTTCAATAAAAAACTCTTAATTAAAATTATTAGGGATAATATTGACACTGAATTTGGCAGGAAACATAATTTTAAAGATATAAAATCGATAGAAGACTTCAAAAAAAATGTTCCGCTTTCATCTTATGATGATTATGCAGAAGCAATTATTCATCAGATGGGTAAAGAAAATGAGAATCAACTCTCTGTTTACGGAATCCGTCATTATAACAAGTCTTCAGGCACTCTTGGAAATCCAAAGAAAATTCCAATGTCTAACCGTAGTTTTGAAATATTGAAAAAATATGCTGATTGTTACAAATATGCCATTATCTCTTCAAAAATTGGAACAGATTGGATTAATGGAAAAACCATGCTTATTGCTGAATGCAATGCACTAAAGACTGAAAAATCAGGCAAAATATATGGAGGAATTAGTGCACAATATCTTAATTCTATTAAGGATTTTGCCCCAATTTTGACAAGTGACCCAATAAATGCAATTTATCCTGATCCAGATACAGACTCAAGATATCTCCATGCACGATATGGATTAATGGCAACAGATCTATCTAATATTACTACCTTTTTTATGACCTATGTCCTTGATCTTTTCAAATACATTGAGATTAACTGGGAAATGTTGTGTTCTGATATCGAGCATGGGACAATTGATGAATCGATCAAAATGTCTGATTCTATCAGGAAAGATCTTGAATCAAAATTAAAGCCTATGCCTGAACGTGCCAATGAACTTAAGAAGATCTTTTCTGAAGGTTTTAGTGAACCATTTTGTTTAAAGGTATGGAAAAATCTGGCATTCATCACAGGTATTGGTTCTGGAACCTTTGAATCATATGTAAAGCAGATTAAGGAGCATTATTCTGGCGATAAAGTCCCATTTTACTTTACTGGTTTAGCAGCGTCCGAAGGAATTTTTACTGTTCCAACCGGTTTAAACAGCCATGATTCCATTCTTATTCCAGATTCTCAATTCTATGAATTCCTCCCAATTGATGACAATGAAACACTTGAAACTGTCACCATGGATAAACTTGAGATTGGTAAGGATTATGAGATTGTAACCACAAATCTTTCCGGTTTTTATCGTTATCGTATGAGGGATGCAATACGGGTAACCGGAATGCAAAAAAATACTCCCACTATCCGGTTTATTTACAGAATCGATCATTGTATTAATCTGAATGGTGAGAAAACCTATGAACCACAATTAAGAGAAGCAATCGAAAATACTGCTGCGGAATTAAATTTCCACCTTGTTGATTATTCGGTTTATCCTGATGTTGATATGATTCCTGCATGCTATGAATACTTCATAGAGATTAATAAATGTCCCAACGGACTAAAATTAGCAGATATATCAAATGTTATTCAAAAAAATCTAATAGTTGCAAACCCTATTCTTGAATACAAATTTGAAAGAAATCTTTGTGGTCCGGTCAGAACTAAAGTAATTCAGGAGGGAACCAATCTTCTTTATAGAGAAAAGCAGATCTTTTTGGGTGCAAACTCAGCACAACTAAAACCGGTAAGGATAATTTCTAATGAAGCACAGTTTAGATTCTTTAATATCCTTGTAGACAAAGAATTTGAGTGATAAAAATGGCAATAATCAAAGAGGACAATAAATTAAATGCAATAATTGATGGAAAATTGGATACACTTACCGCTCCAGTATTTGAAAAGGAGGTTACTGATGTTATTAATGGTGTTACTGATATAACACTTGATCTTTCAGAAACTATTTATATTTCAAGTGCAGGACTTCGTGTTATTCTTGGACTTGAGAAGAAAATGCATGAATTTGGCGGTAAAATGACAATAAAGAATGTTCCAGATATTGTAATGGAAGTATTTACCGAAACTGGTCTTTCTGAAATATTAACTATTGTATAATCAATTGTGATTATTTTTTTATATATGACATTGTTATCAATGACCAATGAATATCTTATCAGAAAGACCTTTCACAACTATCTGATTATCACAATTGTTACTGTTTTTTCAGTTACCGTTGGACTTCTGATTGATGGCATAATAATTGGAAGGATCCTTGGACAATCAGCTCTTGCAGCTTTTAGTTTTGCTACTCCATTTTTTTTGTTACTATCAACGGTGACAGCCATTTGTGCCAATGGTGGCTCAATTAAATATGTATCGTATATCGGTAAAGGGGATAGAGAAAGAGCACGAATCAATTTTTCAATATCAGTACTAATATGTTTTATTTCAGGAATTGTTCTTTCATTTATCGCTTTTTTTTATGCAACCGATATGGCAATATTTTTTGGAGCATCGGGTTTAACAGTTAAATATGCTGCTGATTGTATTATTGGCCTCTCCTTTGGAGTATTGCCTATGCTTTTTGCACAACTCTTTTTGGTCTATATCAGAATAGACAATGACAGATATCTTTCGACAATAGGGGTTGTTGCTATGGTATTTGTAAATATCATTTTTGTCTATTTTGCAGCTGCAATATTTGGCATGGGTCTTTTTGGAATTGGTCTTGCAACTTCAATCAGTTATTTTGTCTGTTTTGTGATAACCGGAGTTCATTTTTTGGATAAATCAAATCAATTAAAGTTCTGTTTAGACATTTCTTCATGGAATAAAGATGAATTCTATGAGATATTTAGCGCAGGATTTCCAACAGCCCTTAATAGGGGCTGTCAGACACTAAAGAATTTTTCCTTAAACCACCTTTTGATTGTAATAGCAGGAACTACAGCAGTTTCTGCCCTGTCAATTCAGACAAGTGTTTATCAGTTGCTAATTGCTATTGCAACCGGATATGGATTAACAGTTGCGATGATGTGCGGAATATTTTTCGGTGAAAAAGATATCAGAGCAATAAAAGACACGATAACAATTGCCATCAGATCTGGACTGATTGTTTCATTTATTGTAACTATTCTTTTAATTATCCTTGCCGAACCTGTTACGATGTTATTTATGAATTCATCTTCGGTAGACATTGATCTTTCTATCAGAGGGCTACAATTATTTGCTTTAAGCCTGCCATCTACTGTCTTCTCGGTTACACTTTTATATTTCTATCAGTGTTCAAAAAATAATTATTATGCAAATATTATCGCCCTGACAAGGGGATTTCTCTATATTACTCTGATATCTTATGCATTTGCACCAATTTTTGGTATAGATATTGTCTGGCTTTCATTCCTGCTTGGAGATATCTTTGCGGTTTTAACCATATGTCTTCTAATAAGAAAGAATACAGGCCAATTTCCAAGAACTATCAACGAATTGTTGATGCTTCCAGAAAGTAACACCATTCCGGGTCAGGTCCTTGATATTTCTATCAAGAATGATATTAATCAGGTTATGGATCTTGTAAATCATATATCTGAATTCTGCGAACAATACTCAACTGATAAAGAAAAAATCAGCCGTCTTGCTATCTGTATTGAAGAGATGGCGGGAAATATCGTAAAATTTGCTTTTAATGACAAAAAAGAGCATTATATAGATATAAGAATAATCATTGAAGATGATATGATAACTTTTCGAATGAGAGATAATGGTAAAAAGTTTAATCCATTGACTGATTCAAGAGGAGAGCATTATGGATTACGATTAGTCCAGATTATGGCAAAATCAATAGATTATAGAAATTCTATCGGGCTTAATAATCTAATTATCGTAATTTGATTAAATCTATAGAAGGAGATATTTATGAATTATTATGATACGTTAAAAAACGGAATTTATGAATATCTGCATATTATTCTAATAATTATAATCCTTTTGTATATATTTTTTTTATACTTTTATGGTTCATCCATTTATTTCTCTGATGACAATGAAGACCTGATTGATGAGATGTTATTATCAGTATTCGCGATATTTTTGTTCATGAATACACGTCTGTTTTCAAAAATTATTAACAAAAAAGAATCAAAATTTGATCTTGTGATAGTTTCAATATTTTTCGGATTTCTTTCAATCGTTTCAACGATTTATTTAGATACACCATCAGCTAATCTTATAAGTTTTCGAAATACTGCCCCAATTATTGCAGGTCTTATAGGCGGACCATTAGTCGGTATCACAACTGGTTTTATTGGTGGAAGTATCTGTCTGCTTACCGATGGGTATCTTGGAATACCTTTTTTTATCGTAACTATTATTGCCGGACTTTCTGCCGGTCTATTGGTTAAAAAATATGGTAATTATTCATATCTTCATTTGATACTTCTCCCGGTATTTATTGGAACTCTAAATACTATCGCATTTTTTTTAACGATGATCAGTACTAACGGAAACATAAGTATTACAAATATTCATTTAAGAATAATTGATGTCTTTATCCCGATATGTGTTTTAAATATATTCGGACTATTTGTTTTTAAAATATATTGTAAAGCTCTTGAAGATAGAAATGCAATTGGTTTGATGGAAACCGGGCTTAATAATGCAAGTCTTATTCAGAAATCGTCATTACCTAGTATTTATCCGAATGTTCCAGAATTTGATCTATTTGCAGATCTTGAAAGTGCAAAAAATGTTGCAGGAGATTTTTATGATTTTTTCTTTTTAGATAAGACGCATTTTGCAGTGATAATTGCTGACGTATCAGATAAAGGGTTACCGGCTGCTCTTTTTATGATGAGATCAAAAGCAACTATAAAATGTTTTTTAGAAATCTGTCATCAGCCTGAAGATGTTTTTTCTAAGGTTAATGAAGAACTTTGTTATAATAATGCACCTGGTATGTTTCTAACCGCCTGGATGGGCATACTTGATCTTGATTCCGGGATGGTTACATATGTAAATGCCGGCCATACATCCCCGTATATTAAACGTGCTGATAGAAGTCTTGAAAAAATAAAGATGAAACCGGGTCTTTTATTAGGATATATGCCTGACTACAGGTATAAATCCGGAACGTTTCAATTATTTGGCGGGGATACCCTTTTCCTTTATACAGATGGTGTTGTTGAAGAATCTGATATGAATGATTCCCTTTATGGAAATAAAAGATTATCAAAAATACTTAGTAATAATTCCTTTCAATCTCCTAAAGAGATGATTCTTGCAGTTCAGAAAGATATAGATTATTTTGTCGGAACTAATTCTCATTCAGATGACATTACAATGCTTGCAATAGGTTTAAGCAAAGGCTTTACACGTAGACTGACAATTCCAGCGGTTGCCATTCATCTAAATGAAGTAATTAATTTTGTTAAAAATATGCTTACAGAATTTAACTGTCAACAAAAATTAATGCTTAAAGTATCAATTGCAGTCGAAGAAATTTTTGTTAATATCTGCACTTATGCCTATAAAAAAGAAGGTTATGTCACAATACATTGTAGTGTTTTAAATGAGATGATTCAACTGACTTTTATTGATGAAGGAAAACCCTTCAATCCAATGGACCAAAAAGAACCTGATACGAAATTAAATGTTGATGAGCGGGAGATTGGTGGACTTGGTATTTTCATCGCCAAAAAACTTGTAACAAAAACTGAATACAAATATATAAATGGACAAAATATTTTTACAATAAAAGTAAAAATACACGATAATTAGACATCAGCGGGTATACAGACCTTGTGTGTCCGGTGACTATTTTTATAATTAAATATATCAACATCAATTCCATATACCTTTTTTATGATGTCTTGTGTCAGCTCTTCATCAGGAATACCATCAGCTATTACCACACTATCTCGAATGATGAGTATCCGGTTTGCATAAAAGAAGGAGTGATCTGGATTATGAGTTGAGATGATTATACTATATCCCCGGGTTGCAAGGTCCGTAATTTTTCTCATAATTCGTGTCTGGTTACCATAGTCAAGATTTGCAGTCGGTTCATCCATAATAAGAATTTTTGCCTCCTGCACAAGTGCTCTTGCGATTAGTGCAAGTTGACGTTCCCCACCTGAAATTTCTGCATACCCTGCATTTTTCAGATGCCCGATACCAAGACTTTCAAGAGCTTTAGTAGCTCTCTCTATATGCTCTTTTTTTGGTTGTCCAAGAAGTCTTATCTGATTTGTCATTCCCATTAAGACAACATCAAGAAGTGTTAGATTGAAGACAGGAAATGTGGATTGAGGAATATATGCTATTTTTTTTGCAAGTTCACGCTGCGAAAAAGTTTTTATATTTGTATCATCAAGAAGGACCTTACCTTTATAGCCGGTGAGAAATCCCAAAATACATCGAAACAGGGTACTTTTACCAACACCATTTGGTCCTAATACAGTCATGAGATCTCCTTCATGCAATGAAAATGATACATCTGAAAGAACTGTTTGTGATTTTCTTGAATATGCAAATGATAAATTATTAACAGTTAATGTCATGCTCTCCTCCCTCCGACAATAAGGAGATATGCAAATATAGGAGCCCCGATAAAGGCAGTCAGGATTCCAAGAGGGACCTCTGTTGTTGAAATTGTTCGTGCAAAATCATCAACAAGTAATAAAAATCCCGCTCCCATGATGATAGATGCCGGGATTATTCTCCTGTAATCATGTCCAAAAGCCATTCTTGCAAAATGCGGGATTACAAGGCCTACCCATCCGATTACGCCGGATATTGAAACTGATACTGCTGTAATTAAGGTTGCACAGATAATTACAACTATTCGAAGGAGTTTTGTATTAACCCCCATACTTCTTGCTTCATCTTCCCCAAGAATTAAAACATTCATTCGCCATTTCAAAAGATATAATGGTATTATTCCAAGAAGAATTATAGGCAGTGTATATAAGATGTCACTAATTGTTACCGCCGAAAGACTTCCCATAAGCCAGTAAGTTATCGCCGGGAGTTGATCATTTGTATCTGCAATTAATTTGATATATGAAAGTGATGCTGAAAAAAGACTTGATACAAGTATTCCAGCAAGTACCATGCTTAAAGAGGCAGGACCACGGGTAAGTCTGCTGATTATATATGCTGCACCAACAGCGACAAGTCCTCCGACAAATGCAAATACTGTTACTGCATTACTTCCAAGATATAGATATATTGCAAGACCAGCACCGAATCCGGCCCCAGCTGATGCTCCAAGAATGTCTGGTGAGACAAGTGGATTTTGAAACATTCCCTGATATGCAGCTCCTGCTACAGAAAGAGCCGCTCCAACAAGGATGGCTCCAATGATTCTTGGCAGCCGTATATTGAAAATTACACTTTGATCTGCATATTCAATGGTATTTTGGAGAGGATATATCTTAGATATGATTATCATAATTACATCAGATACTTCTATGCTATACCGCCCCATTGTAAAAGAGATTATAATACAGAGTATCAGGGCAAACATCAGGATAATAAATCGAAATTTATAATTTGGCAGGTTTCTTTCTATTTTATCCATTGATTAATAATGTTCAATTTCATAGACTTAATAGATAGATAGTATAATAGATTAATTAAGTTTAGTCAATTAAACGGATTGAAATAATCTATTTAAATTATTATAACTACCTATCGATCAGTCTTACATTATTAAAGAGGAGACTGTAAAAACCACAGGCTTTAAATTTTTTAATCTAAATCTGCATATTTGTATTGAAAATTGAATACCGTTGATAATTTTCCTATCAAAACCTCATAGATACAAAATCAGTTTATTAATGGAAAACTGGATTGAATTATTCTACCTTTTAAATATTTTTCAGTAATTGAGTTTACAACAGATAATCAGGTCAAATTTATTCCATAAAACTAACAGATTTTATAAAAGATGATAGATGCTGATATTGGGATTTGAACCCAAGTCATCGGCGTGAAAGGCCGACATGATTGGCCGCGCTACACTATATCAGCGAGTTGCCATAATAGGTCTCATTCTGAGTATATAATGATATCGACTTAAACTTTCATTACTTTAAAAAAACTCTTCAAATTTTACTTTAATTCTCATCAATCATAGATCACGCCAGATCATCTGATAAAAAGCAACATAAGAAACACTCCACCAAAACCAAAAACCAAAATTGTCATTTATCACCACAATTAAACTTTAACTAATAATAATTTGTCTAAAATTCAAACTATAACCAATTTAAAGTTTATTTGCAAAACCTGATATATCCATAAGTCTAACCTAATTTTGGAAGAAAATGACAGAACTAAAACTACATCCAATTGGAGTGATACATAATGAGAGCGTTGCTGCTATTGAATTATATGATCCTTACATGCCGGCATTATCAGGACTTAAAGGATTTAGCCATATCACAGTTCTTTGGTGGTTTAGTGAACATGACAACGAAGAATCAAGATCTACTGTAGAATTAAATAAACCATACAGAAAGGGACCAGCAGTTATTGGAACATTTGCGACAAGATCACCACAGCGGCCAAATCCAATTGCGTTGACAACCGTAGAAGTCCTAAACATTGACGATGGAATTATTGAAATTTCATACATTGATGCATTTGATGGAACGCCTGTAATTGACATAAAACCATATACTCCAGCCTTTGACATAATAAAGAGCCCAAGATTCCCCAATTGGTGCTCACACTGGCCAAAAAACAATGAAGAAGCAGGGAAATATAACTGGGAAGAAGAATTCAATTTTTAATTTTTCTGCTCCTGCAAAGATTACAGAAAGATTCAAGCATTTTTCTTGCAGATACCGGATGAATGTGTGAATATGAACCAATTGTGTTGTTAACAACCATCCCATCCATCGCCCCAAAGATACCAGTTCCTCTTGTGAGTTTAAAATTAAATTTTACGTCATTTGTTATTATTTCTGAATAATGAAAAGCATGTCCCTTGAAAGGATTATCTCCGAACGGGCCATCTATACTTCGCCCTTCAACGTAAGTGATCACTCTTTTTGCAGGAATTCGTGAAACAGCTGGGAAAACGTTGCACATCTCAAAGGAGTCCCCTTCATTGAGACCATTCCAGGAAGAGACAAACGATAACTCCCTACAGAGATACATAAGCCCCCCACATTCTGCATATATCGGTACTCCTGATAATGAGGCATCTTTAATCGATTTTCTGATCTCTGCACAGGCTTCAAGTTCTTTTCCAAAATACTCAGGGTACCCACCGCCAAAGATATATCCATCAGCAGAGGGCAGTTTATTTTCAAGCGGTGAGAAAAAAATAACATTAGCTCCAAGAGATTTCAGAATCGGAAAAAGATCTGCATAATAAAAATTAAACACCCTGTCCTTTGCAATACCAATCGTAATATCTGATTGTCGCTCACAAAATATTTTACCGGAATAACCGGGAGAAAGATCAATGCCAAGAGAAAGCAACATTGGAAGCGAAATATTATCAACAATTTCTTGAGATATCTCTTTAATATTATCGATGAACTCCCCGCCTGTATTACCTTCGGCGAATGGAACAAGTCCAAGATGTCTCATCTTTAAGTCTTTTTTTAACTTTGGAACACACCCAATTATTGGAAGATTGCAGTAATGCTCAACTGCTTTTTTTACCTTTTCTTCATGTTGCTTTCCTTTTACATTGTTTAAGATAACTCCTACAATTCTGATATCAAGATCAAGGGCTCTAAAACCCTGAATGATTGCAGCAGCGCTTCTTGTAATACTTGCAGCGTTAATAACAAGAATAACCGGGAGGTCTAATATTTTTGCAATCGAAGCAGTTGAACCGGTATCATCAACTGAAGATGAACCTTCATAAAGTCCTCTTACACCTTCAACAAGTGCAATGTCGGCATCAGAATTTGCATAATTAAAGATCTCAAGGATCTCTTCATTTGAGAGCACAAAAGAGTCAAGATTTCTACATGGTCTTTTAGTCACCGCTGAAAGATATGAAGGATCAATATAATCCATTCCTACTTTAAAAGTCTGGACCTTATATTTTTTTGTGAGTTCGGCTGCAATTGCAGTTGTTATACTTGTCTTCCCACATCCTGATCTCTCACCTGCGATTAAAAAAGCCTTCATCAAATACTCCTAATTACATCTCCAAACTCACTCTTAACAATATTTTTTACACCTAATGTTTCAGGGTGAAGATCAACTTCAACCATCACATGATCATGGCCCTGTTTCTTTAAAGGAGCAACCTGCCGGGGGCCATTTGTAACCGAAAAACACTCAACACCTTTTATATATTCTTCAGGTATCGCATGAGGGACGCCGACTATAACTGCAAAATCCGGCTTTTCCTTTTGGATAATCTCTCCAAGCCGTATTCCATTCTCTCCATACTCATCAAGTGCCCCGATTTTAGTAAATGGAAGTCTGTGCCCAAGTTCTTCTGCAATTATCTCTGCATCATGCATCACTTTTGGAATTCCTCTCATCTCAAGGTTTGCATAATACTTTATATCAGCATCAGGTATTTTATCATAAAGGGCTACAAGGATGTCTGCAAACATATATGCAGTCTCTTTTTTTGCATTCATGATTGCAACACCCTTTTTCGACTCTGCAAGTTCTATCAGCCTTGACGCGGCAAGATGTTTTAAATCTCCACGTGACGGTTCGATATATGCCGCTGTGGCAGCTCCCCGAAGGTGTTCTACTTCATTTGCGGCTTTAAGAATTCTTTTCTGCCTATTTAGTTCATCTTCTGAAATCCAGCCAATATCTTTGGCCGCAGTAAGCACAGCAATCACTCCATCAATATTTTCTGCAAAACCTGCATGGATATCAACTGCAATTGTGGGTGTTATTATTCCGGAGTTCTCAACCGCCGCCAAAAGATCCTCGCCTATTATCATCGAAACACAGGTGCCAATCACTGCCATCTTCTTTGGGGAAAAATTCTCTTCTGCATACCGGAGAACTTCTTCAAGTCTTTTCTGCCCGCCAAACACAAATTCATTGTCTGAAAGAGCAGTTGTTAATACTCTGATTCCATCTCCCTCAAGCAGACGTGCATGCTTAAATGAACAACCTGATGGTCCATGCAGGATGGCAACATCAACTTCCAGGTCTCTGGCTGTGTATAGAGCAGCAACTATAGAACTTGGACGAGGGTGCATGTGATGAATAGTATTTTGTGTCATTTATCTCCACTTTTTTACCGAACCAATTATTAATGAACATTTAAGTTCCATTGATACTTTCAGAGCAGTTTTTTCATCTTTCTCTTCAAAAAATTCCACTTGGTGATTAATACACCATTCTTTTATGAGATTGGTTGATATACTTTTATCTCCTGGAATCAAAATGACATAATCGGGTTTACTCTTCTCAAGTGCTCTGAATATTTCCGAGGTTTTGAAATTTTCACAGACAGAAGCACTTTCCTGCCCGATTATCATGCACATTTTGCCGGACTTTTCAATCTGACGCCCGGTGTCTGCCGCTGATATTGCAGTACCGGCATTTACACCTGAATTTGAATTGTCAATAATCGTCTTTCCATTTACATACCTGACTTCATGCCTTCCCGAAACGCCTGTAAAGTCTGAAATAACATCTGGATTATATCCAAGGATTAGTGCAGCTGATGCAGCAAGACTTAGTGGAACCTTGTAAGCATCATTTAAAAGAATTGAATTGTTTATATGTCCTTTTCTTCCCCGATATTCATAATACATGACATCATCAATAATGGATATAATATCACCGGAATTAATCACATTATCAGATTTATAATGAACACCCTGTGGCACAAGAAGTAGCGGCAGATTTTTAGCAGATTCAAGTTTTGTCTCAAGTGCACTTTTCATTCCGCCAGCAAATCTGTAGTCTTCGCCAGAAGTTAGAATACCAAGATCTCCAACTCCACAAAAACCAAGAGATATCTCTGCAATTACACTCATCGGAGCATACTTTGAGAGATTAAGAAGAGATGCAGGAGTGATACTGAGTTTATCAAGGACTTGACCTTCACCATTAAGCAGTCCGGCAGAAGTCTGGATAAATCCACCTATTACTTTTTGAAGCGCAAAAACGGTTGTAGTTTTTCCTCTACTACCAGTGACTTCGATGTATCCATGTAGTCTTCCAAGAATCCAGGAAACTGCCTCATGATGACTGATACATGGAGCTGAAATCTTGCAAAGAAGAGGGTGAGACGGAATGAGGTGCACAGGCGCTATCATTAGATCATAAGACCTGTCTAATGCATCTTCTTCACTTATTCCGTCTATATGCCGGTAAACATCTACAAGGTCAACATTATGACCTAATTTTTGTAGAAACTCCCCTATTGTCTTTCCACCATGAATGGTATCAAGCACAAGAATATTCATTTATTAATTAGATTCAAGGCTGTTTTTGCATTTGAAAGCATTAATTCTGCAAGCAGTGGATTTGGTCCTATGGGATCTGCATATACAAGTGAAACTGTTCCATTGTCGGTTACAAAACTTCCTTTTTTCTCTCCATCTTTAAGCCCAAGAATACCAGGGATATCTTCATCAGTATGGACACCGCGGGCTAAAAAGAGTGGAACAACCACAAGTGCATCAATTTCCTCGGCCTTGAAGGTATTTAGGGTGTCAGGAATTGAGGGCTCGCTCATTTCCATAAATCCATATCTTACAAGATAGTCTGGAGAGGAGGCTGCCATAAGCTCAGCGGTCTTCTGGATAAGAATTTTGTTATACTCTTTTCGACTTCCATGACCAACTAGTAGAATACCTGTCTTTTTCATCTATATTTGGTAACACAAATGATAATAAAAAGTTTACTAAATGTTGAATCTAAAAGCGTTTATCAAAAATATTAATTGTTATTTGCATAAATAATCTGAACAAATATCAGACTAATATAAACGTAAGTAACTCTAATAATTAAGCGCTAATGTCAGATATATCTACAATTTCTATAGGTGACTTTTCCATCAAAACACCTGTGGCAATATCTTCAATGGCCGGAATTACTGATGGAGCATACATCAAAGAAAGGGCACAATACATTGGTATTGGTTTTTCCGGCGGGTATGCGATTGATGAAAAAACTATAAAGGCAGCCGGATATCTTGAAACGCAGGGACGAAAAGAGTTCATCCTCTCAGACCCTTTCACAGAGATTGAAAATCAGGTAAAAATAATAGAAGAGTCTGGAGTAGTCCCAGCTGTAAATATCAGGGCAGCAGACACAAATGCTCTTATAGATCTGACAAATCATCTCAAAAAACGTGTGATATATGAAATTGATGCACATTGCAGACAACAGCCAATGATTGAAGCAGGCTGCGGTGAAGCTCTTCTTCATGACACTGCAAAACTGACTGATTATATTAAGGCTTTAAAATCCACCGGCGTTATTGTTTCAGTAAAGATTAGGGCCGGACTTGTGGATGATAAAAAACTTGCAATTACCATCTGGAAAGCAGGAGCTGACATTATCCATGTAGATCTTATGGATCTTGGTCCTTCAGGCCTGATTGCATTTAGAAACTCATGTCCTCTCTTTATTATTGCAAATAATGGAGTGACCTCTTTTGAGTATGCAAAAGAACTCTTTTCACATGGGGCTGATATGATCTCGCTTGCCAGAGGCTCTGATATTAAAACATTAAAAGAGATTAATTCTGGAATTGAACAGTTTTACCGGGAACATGGCTGGTATAATGCACCTAAACAACTTTGCAGGGGCGGAGATATAAGAGCACTTGCCTTCTGTTGTATGCCTGTAAAACCATGTCCATTACTTCCGTTTATTCAAAAATATGGAATAACACCTCAGGAATTTGTAGATCTTAAAATGGGAGGAGTTAAAGGGACAATCCTTGAAGACGGAAATGGAACATGCTTTGGAAGCCTTGCATACTGCTGTAAAGATACAACTCCATGTATGTTTAGAAATGCAACTCTTCATGCAAAAGGTATCAAACGTTCTACATATATGAACGCAAAACATGAATTGTCTAAAAAAATTCTTGAATATATCTTCCATGACAAACCTGAATAAAGTTGAGATGGCCGAACTTGCCATGATGCTTGAAGTTACTGCATGGACAAAACCCGGAAATATTGACCGGCATCATGATTACCCGGATACAAGACTTCAACATTTTTTAGCATCAATTCTTTTTGTTAGACAAGTCTTTGAAAAAGCGGCTAATAAAGAGGGGAGTATTGGTGATCTTATAAAGGAAGCAACAATTCTCAGTATGCGTCAAAATGGAGGTAATACTCATTTTGGAGCCTTCATCCTTTTAATCCCTCTTCTTATGGGAGATGGAATTGAAGGGGCAAGATCAATAGTAAAAAAGACAACAATAGAGGATGCCATCAGTTTTTATGAGGCTTTTGGATATTGTGATGTCAGGGTTAATGAATGTGATGAACTTGATATAAATGATCCGAAAACCATCAAAAAACTCAGGGAGAAAGGAATGACTCTCTATGATGTGATGGCCTGGTCAGATGGAGATATGGTTGCCGCTGAATGGGTGAATGGATTTGAATTAACCCGGATAACTGCTGATATTATAAAGAGATCTCCAAATTTTGATGCTATTCCGCAGTCCTTCATAATTCTTATGGCAGCATTTCCGGACACTTTTATTGGTAAAAAATTTGGAATGAACGTTGCAGAGGACATTCAGAATATGGCAGAACAGGTAATTAATGAAGATATCACTATTGATTCACTTGATGAACACTGCCTCGCATTGGGAATTAATCCAGGTTCACTTGCTGATATTTTTATCGCCGGGCTTTTTGTCGCTATTCTGGAGGGGTGGAAATGGGATGTGCCGAAAGCCTGAATGAAGGTATAAACGAAGTAATTGCTACAACATACTATAATGCAGCACCTATGGGCATAATTAGAAAAGATGATACATTCCATATTGCTGTTTTTAGAACAAGTCATACATCTGTTAATCTTGAAAAATATCCATGGATAATTGCGAATATTACAGATGATCCTGTAATGTATGTACGATGTGCCTTTTCAGATCCAGATAAAGATGAATTCATTATTGAGGAAATTGAGGGTCTACAAATGCACCGTCTTGCCGGAGACTACTCATATATCGCTTTTAAAACCGAAATTGTCAATAAAACTGAAGAAAAACTGCTTGTAAAACTAATCCCAATACATGAAGTTTTAAAACCAAAAGTTCCGGTTGCATTTAATCGTGGTTTTGCAAACATTATTGAAGCAACCGTTCATGGAACAAGATACCTAAATGGTGCTGATGAACTAAAACCCATCATTCTTAACAATTTTGAAATTATTCAGAAATGTGGCGGCAAAAGAGAGAAGCAGGCACTCTCCCTTTTAAGAACTTTTTTAAATCTCTGATTTCTCCGGTAAGATTAACAGTTGATAATACCAACATTTACATCTCAATTGGGTACTTTAAATGAGTAAAATAATAATTACCGTAGTTGGAAAGGACAGAGTCGGGATTATCGCAAAAATCTGCTCATATCTTGCGGAAAACAATATCAATATTGAAGATATTTCACAGACAATCATCCAAGGCTATTTTAACATGATGATGATTGTCGATTCCGGTAATTCTTCGGTTCCATTTGGGGATATGGTATCAGACCTGAATAAATTAGGTGAAGAGATAGGTATTGGCATTAAGTGCCAGCATGAAGAAATTTTTACAAGAATGCACAGGATTTAAGGTATTATGATTAACATCTTTGAAGCTTATGAAACCAATAAGATGATTGAGCAGGAAAACCTTGATGTCCGGACAATTACTCTTGGAATCAGCCTTATAGACTGTATTGATTCAGATTTAAAGAGGCTTAATGAAAAGATCTATAATCGAATTACTACAGCCGGAAAAGATCTTGTCAAAACCGGGGATGCTATTGCTCTTGATTTTGGAATTCCAATTGTTAATAAAAGAATTTCAACAACACCTATCGCAATTATAGGCGCCAGTGCCTGCAAAACCCCAGAAGATTTTGTTGAAATTGCATTAACGCTTGAACGAGCTGCTGTTACAACTGGTGTTAATTTTATTGGAGGTTACTCCGCTCTTGTGTCAAAGGGAATGACAAATGCAGAAAAAAATCTTATTCTGTCGATTCCAAAAGCTCTCTCAAAAACAGAACATGTATGTAGCAGCGTGAATATTGGTTCTTCAAAGACCGGCATAAATATGGATGCTGTCAAGTTGATGGGAGAAATAATCAAGCAGACTGCAATCGAGACTAAAAATTCAGATTCTTCGGGTTGTTCAAAACTTGTCATCTTTTGTAATGCTCCTGACGATAATCCATTCATGGCCGGTGCATTCCACGGAGTTACTGAAGGAGATTTGATAATTAATGTTGGTGTTAGTGGGCCAGGGGTTGTTAAGTCTGCACTTGAGTCTGTCAGGGATGAAAACTTTGAAGTGCTCTGTGAAACTGTAAAGAGAACAGCATTTAAGGTGACACGAGTCGGGCAGCTTGTTGCAAAGGAAGCCTCTGAAAGATTACATATTCCTTTTGGAATTGTAGATCTCTCTCTTGCTCCAACACCTGCTGTTGGTGACAGTGTTGCTGAAATTCTTGAAGAGATGGGACTTGAATCTGTCGGGGCTCCTGGAACTACAGCAGCTCTTGCTCTGTTAAATGATCAGGTGAAGAAAGGCGGATTGATGGCAAGTTCATTTGTTGGTGGTTTAAGTGGAGCTTTCATCCCGGTTAGTGAAGATCATGGTATGATTGATGCGGTTATCAGGGGATCACTCTCTATTGAAAAACTTGAAGCAATGACTTGTGTCTGTTCTGTCGGGCTTGATATGGTAGCGATTCCGGGGGATACTTCAGTTCATACCATATCCGGGATTATTGCAGATGAGGCTGCAATAGGAATGATTAATCAGAAAACCACAGCAGTAAGACTGATTCCGGTTATTGGAAAAGATGTCGGAGATTCTGTTGAATTTGGAGGGTTACTTGGATCAACAGTTGTTCAGCCGGTAAATACCTTTGATTGTTCGAAGTTTATCAACCGTGGGGGGAGAATCCCGGCTCCTGTGCATAGTTTTAAGAATTAATTTTTTTCGGTATTTCAATGATTTGTATCTTTGATATTATCACGAGATAATTTGGTGATAATATCCAATATCTTTTAGAATGAAATTTTTCCAAATTTAATAATAATATTGTCGATGTTCCATAAGTTTTTTCTGGAAATTTTTAAATCTACCAGATGATTCTTTATTTTGAATGGTTTTGGAAGAGCCTAAAATCAACAACTGGATTATTGAGTATAAGTATTTTCCCATATCTTTTAATTCTACCAGATATTTGACGGCTTTTCAGAACTAGAAATTCCTATCTATCTGACCTTCGTTAGTTACCACCCTCAACTCTCGAACCTTTAGGCGCATATATTAAAAGCTTTTAAAATTTCTCTATTCTTCTTACT
>CAYSSW010000004.1:36216-72089 GCA_964434005.1 uncultured Methanospirillum sp. | reverse complement strand
TATTGTTGAGACTATTGCAAGAGCAGAAGGACTTTATGCACATGCAAATTCAATAAAAATAAGAAGAGAATAAATTACCAGTCCATTTTTACTACCGCTTTTTCTTCTTCTGTAAGTGTACTCTTTTCAGGTTCCGGCCTGTAACTTTCACTTGGATCAAAATCAGGATAGAGATCTACCCTGTCAAGGATATCGACAAATTCCCGCAAAAATACACGGGGGATTACATCTACCCTGCCATCAAAGGCAGCGCACACTCTTTCAACCATTGATTTTATGAACCGGTGACTTATTCTTGTTCTGTCCACTTCACCATATGCAAGTTCATAGACTTCGGTGACCCGGAGCGCTACTTCAGACAATCTCTTTGAATCAAATGGAAGTAGCGGTATCTGAACCTGACGTGGATTTGGATAATTAATATCCATTGGCTGGGTACAGACTCGATCATATAGTGGTTGTACCATCCTCATCCCTCTTGGACCTTCAAAGAGCATTGGAGTGCCTGCACAGAGTAGATACCAGTGTAACATATGACCACCATCTATTGCATCAATTATCCTTACAAGGTTGTGAAAACCCCTCTCACGAAGATTTCGCTGGAAGGTCTGTGTAACCTCAAGTTCGTCGATTGCGACACAGATTCCAAGATATCCTGCTCCCCTTGCAACAATTGAAAGCAACTGGAAAAGTGACATGATCACTGCTTCATCAATTTCACCTTTTATTCCGGCCTTTTGTTTAACCGGACGACCAATGTTTGGATCTCCACTAAGCCAGCCAACTGCTGCCTGAGCCATTTTAAAATCACCTTCAGCAGATGAGGAAGCATAAACACGAATTACAGCAGCAACTCCGGGACTTACACGACTTATCTCAAGGAGGGCCTGTTCTATCTCCTCTTCTGATGCAGATGCAGTGTCTACATCCGCTGAATGTTCTTCAAGAGAATAAAGCCATGCATCAAGAAGAGATCGAAATGCATACTCTTCACCACCGGCGTTTAAGGAATGCACAATACTCTGATAAATCGTCCTGAGTTTATGAAGAGGGGTTGTTGGTGAAATAGAAATTTTTGCGGTTACAAAGCCATACTGCCCTGCAATTTCAAGGGCTCTTGCAATAAGAAAAGTTTTGCCACTCCCATATTCACCTCTGATAAAACGAATATCAGCACCATTTTTCGAGACAAGACTAAGATGCTCTCTTATTGCCGCTTCTTCAGCTTCAAGTCCAACGGCAAATCGATAGAGCCCTGAAGCCGGAACTGTCCCTCTCCGGAGTGCATTAATTATTCCTGTGCTTTCAAGCGCTATTGGATCATAAACTTCAACCGATATAGCGGTAGATTTCTCCGGACTCACCATAACCCTCCTTATTTATCAGTTTCAGTCCCTGCATAGATAGTTTCCTGATTATTCTGTTCATAAGCCCGGCCACCCTGACAGTCCCTGCAACCGATCTTAAATCCATTTCAGAGCAGGTTTTAGATCCTGCAAGATAGGATAAAACCATCTCTTCAACTGTTTCAAGCCCTGTGATTGTAGACACTGAATTTGCAGGTTTATTATCCTGAGACTGATTCAGTTTTCTTTCCGAATACTTATCAGGAAGCGAAAAACAGGAAGCCTTACAATGCATTAGTTCAGAAAAGATACGTTTTGATAATTTATCCTCACGACCTGCCGGGATTAGAGAAAGTGCCTCAATACAATACTCCTCACCTTTCTTTCCAAGACCTCGATTTCTTGTATCCTCTGCAAGACAGAGTAACAATTCACTAACAACATTTCTACCATTTGTTGAAAGGAGAGGGAATACAGGACGAAGCCGGTCAGTAAGACTTCTTAAAATTTCATCACTTTCGGGTATTTCTGGAAGAATTGAGAGTAACCTCCCGGCAATTGTCTCCAGACCACGGATTTTTTTTACAGTCTTAATCATATATAGGATGATCTTTAAAAATTCCTTAAAATTACCGGATTTTACAAGATATTCTGCATAAGCAATACCTCCAATACAGAGATCTGCCCTGAACGCCCGGAAAAATAACCTTTCATCCTGTGTGTATTCAGCTTGTGTTATAAGAATTGTCGGAGTTTCACACTCTTTTAAAAATCTTGATGCACGGTTCTCTAAAGCAGGAATCCTTTTTATCACCTCCATGTATTTGTAAAAAACCCTTCTGGCAGTGTTTATCTCAATATTCTGAACCATTACTGATTCAAGAAGTGTTGCGGCCTTGTCATATTCACCAAGATTGTAAAATGCAGTTGCAGTATTAACCAGTATTTCCGGCTCTGATGCACTTTGAAGATAAGATAAATAAACCCATACAACGTCACTCCAGTTCTCTTTGTCAGTGAATAGTTTTAGGAGCTCTCCGGCAATTTTTGTATCAGCACCGGTTTGAAGCATATTTACACAATAATTTATTGCATTATCAATACTTTTCCGCCCCTCTGCTCTGATATACCACTGTATGTATGAATCAGGGTCATTTTCGGTCCTGAAAAGACTGATGATCTCATCATATCTCTCGGTTTTAAATAACGCCTCATAATAATAATCAGGCACCGGCCTTATCGGGTTTTCAGATATGAGCGCCAGAACTTCATTGTATCGACTGCATTTTGCAAGAAGCCTTGAATAGAGAGATAGATCCTCGTTATCATGATATTTATTCCAGAGAGAATCAATTACCGGATATGCTCCTTCAGTATCCCCTTCATCAATGAGATATTCTGCATACCGACGAAGAGCTGACTGACCATCAAGATCAAGTCTTACAGCCTCACAAAAAAGTGCGCGGGCAGTATCATCACCAAGCGCCTCAAGTACCCGTCCAAGGTATAGACAGACTTCAGCAGAATCAGGAAGACGCTCTCTCAGGTCACGAAGACAGACCTCTGCTTCTTCATACCGAAACAGGGCAATAAAACATAATGCCTCGATTATCTGCAACGATGAATCATGAGATGAGACATACTGGCCGGCAAAATCGAGACATGCTTCATATTGACCGTTCTCGAAAAATGTTAAAGCCTTACCTCTCACTTCCTCATCAATCATAATCAGCAATAATCAGTTACAATCGGGTATAATCAGTCATAATCCCTTATCAGAAATTTTTGATTCCAAACCTGAGTTTTATCATTGAAATAAGCATTGATTTGGTGTCTCCTGATCCAAGTCTTGAATCTTCGGTATTGTTCCAGACAACCGGAGTCTCCACAACATCAAAGTTCGCCCTTTTTAAAAGCCAGAGAAGTTCAACGTCAAATTCAAACCCTCTTGAATGCATGAGAGGAAGAACCTGCTTTAAGGCCTCGGTTTTAAAGATCTTTGCTCCACACTGAGTATCTGCATATGGAAGGAAGAACATCACCCTAATCATAAAATTAAAGCATCTGCTCAGGATTCTTCGTAGTATTCCCTGTTTTTGGAGAATTACTGAACCTTTTATGTATCGTGATCCAATCAGCCCGTCATGCTCACCGATTAGATGGACCATTCTTTTATAATCTGCAAATTTTGTGGAATTATCTGCATCAAGAAATCCAGCGACTGGAGTTTTTGCATGAATTAGTCCTTCAATTACTCCACCTCCCTTTCCAAGACGTTTATTATATTCAAGAATCTCTATTGCCAGTTCTGGATTATTATCTGCAAATTTTTTTATAACATCCGAAGTATTGTCTGTTCCATCACAGACAAAGATAAACTCTGCCAAGGGATCATCAAGCGAATCAAGAAGAGATCTTATCCTTCCTGCTTCGTTATATGCAGGGATAATAACACTATATTGTAAATCTTGGGTATTCATGAAACCTGTTGTAATATTTATTAAATAATATCTAATTACACGTTGAAAATACATTCTCTGTCAGGGTTCATCAAAAGGACAGACTCATGAATGTTAAAGATGAAAACTCATATATGGCATATCTTGATGCAATCAAAAGTCGTGGCCGGCTTGCAAACCCCTTTTTTTGTCTGATGGAAATAGATCCAGTCTCGTTTGAGGATGGAAAAGCAAGACTTGCTATGACCGTTCGACCTGACATGCTTAACGGAGAAGGCTGGCTTCAGGGAGGTATGTATTCTGCTCTTGCCGATGAAGCAATGGCACTTGCAATATACACCCTGCTAAAACCGGGTGAGATGATTGCAACAATTTCAGGAACCACAACCTTCATGCGTGGAGTAAGATCAGGCCTGATATATGCTGATGCAACGGTCATAAAAAAAGGACGGCAGATAATTGTAGTTGATGCTGTTGTTTCAGAGAAGGATGGAGATCATGCACTTGCAAGATGTAATTCAACCTTCATCATGCGCCAGTAACAAATGAACTTTTGACAAACTGCTATGTGTGGATAAATCAAAATTGATGATTGATTTTCAGGTGACGGCGTGAAGTATATTTTTATAACCGGCGGGGTAATGAGTGGTCTTGGTAAGGGGATCACCGCTGCCTCTATTGGTCGGCTTTTGAAAAATCGGGGATTTATTGTAACTGCTGTGAAGATAGATCCCTATTTAAATATTGATGCAGGGACCATGAATCCGGCTCAGCATGGTGAGGTGTTCGTACTTCAGGATGGAGGTGAGGTTGATCTTGATCTTGGAAATTACGAGCGGTTTATTGATATCAGCCTTACTTCATCACACAATATTACAACAGGGAAGATCTATCGCCGGGTAATTGACAAGGAACGTCGTGGTGATTACCTTGGAGAAACTGTGCAGATTATTCCTCATATTACGGATCAAATTAAGGAATGCATCATATCTGCTGCAGAAGAACGACTTGGTGATGGAAAAAGTGCTGATGTTTGTATAGTTGAGGTAGGCGGAACTGTCGGAGATATCGAAAGCATGCCGTTTCTTGAAGCTGTGCGTCAGATGAGAAGTGAACTGCCTGTTGAAGATCGGGTACTTGTACATGTCACCCTTATGCCATCTGATTCAATGGGAGATCTTAAGACAAAACCTACACAACATTCGGTAAAAGCACTACGTGAACTTGGGCTGATTGCTGATTTTATTGTAGGAAGAAGTGATTACCCTATATCTGCCCATACAAAGAAAAAAATCTCATCACTATGTGATATCTCACAAAATGCTGTAATCAGTGCAGAAACTGCGCGTGATATATATCAGGTACCTATGGGTCTTGAAAAGGAGGGACTGCCAGATCTCCTCTGTAAGGCACTAAATCTTAACTGCAGTGATACCAACAGGGAATGGTACCAGGTGGTTACAAGAGAATACACTCATCGTGTGACTATTGGAATTGTAAGTAAATATGGAACCGAGGATGTTTATCTCTCTATAAAGGAGGCTTTAAAACATGCAGGACGAGCCCTTTCTACTGAAGTTACAATAAGATGGTTTGAAGCTGAACGTTATGATGAGTCTGATCTCTTTGATTGTGACGGTATCCTAATTCCTGGTGGTTTTGGAATCCGGGGTATCGAAGGCAAAATAAATGCCATCAGGGTTGCACGTGAAAACAATATTCCACTCCTTGGACTATGTCTTGGTTTCCAACTCTCTGTTGTAGAATTTTGCAGAGGTGTTATTGGATGGAAGGATGCCTGTAGCAGTGAATGCGGAGAGGGCAAACATGTCATAACCATTCTTCCAGAGCAGGAAGGAGTCTCTGACCTTGGAGGAACTATGAGACTTGGAGACTGCAAAGTTTCAATAAAGCCTGGCACGAAGGCCATGGAGTTATATGGACAGTCTGAAGTAATAGAGCGTCATAGACACAGATATGAAGTAGAACCAGCATTTATTCCTGAAATGGAAAAGGCAGGCATCGTATTTTCAGGAACAAATGGAAACAGAATGGAAATTATGGAACTTCCAGATCATCCATTCTTCTTTGCAACTCAGTTCCATCCTGAGTTTAAATCACGACCCACGAGACCATCACCTCCATATCTTGGCTTTGTAGAAGCATGTAGAAAGAACAAACGGAGAGATGCATAATGTTTAAAGCAGAAAAATTTATAGAAAAGGCAATTGAACAGATTAAAACTGAAACTGCCGGGGAAAAAGTAGTAATGGCTCTCTCCGGAGGTGTAGACAGTTCAGTATGTGCAAAACTTGCAGCAAATGCAATTGGTGATAGATTAATCCCAATTTTTGTAAATACCGGGCTTATGCGTAAAGGTGAAACAGAGAGAATTGGTGAGATCTTTGCAAGTATTGGCCTTAAAGTCATTGATGCTTCTGACGAATTCCTTGATGCCCTTGAAGGTGAATCTGATCCTGAAAAGAAAAGAAAGATAGTAGGGGAGAAGTTTATCAGGGTTTTTGAGCGGGAAGCAAAGGCTACCGGAGCAAAAATTCTTCTTCAGGGAACAATATATCCAGATTGCATTGAGAGTGAAGGTGGTATCAAAAGCCATCATAATGTTGGAGGAATGCCAGCAGATGTCAGCTTCTCAAAGGTGGTTGAACCTTTACGCGAACTCTATAAAGATGAGGTAAGGGCAGTTGCAGAAGCCCTTGGACTTCCGGATGAAATTGCCCACAGAATGCCATTCCCAGGTCCCGGACTTTCAGTCAGAGTTGTAGGCGCTGTTACAAGAGAAGCAATTGAAGCAGTTCGTGAAGCAAACGCAATAATTGAAGAGGTCCTGGTAGAGAAATACAGACCATGGCAGTGTCTTGGTGCACTTGTTGGTCATGGCACCGGAGTTAAAGGTGATAACCGACTGTTTGGCTGGATTGTGGCAATAAGGGCTGTTAATTCTCGTGATGCAATGACAGCAGATCCACTTGAGATTGATTATGCAGATCTCCACGAGATTGAGACACGTATTACATCAACAATACCCTCAGTTGCAAGAGTTGTATATGATATAACCCCAAAGCCGCCTGCAACGATTGAATATGAATGAAAGGACGATATAATGAGTAAAATTAACTTTAAACAACTTGATGCAGATTATATGATGCCAGCCTTTGGCCGGGAAATGATGATTACCAAAGGGAAGGGTTGTACAGTCTATGATGAAAATGACAGAGAATATCTTGATCTTGTTGCAGGAATTGCAGTATGCAGCACTGGTCACTGTCACCCTGAAGTAGTGGCAGCAATTCAGGAACAAGCTGCAAAACTCATTCACTGCTCAAATCTTTATTATGTACCAAATCAGGCAGTCCTTGCCGAGGCACTTGTGAGAAAGACCGGGCTTTCAAAGGCATTTTTCTCTAATTCCGGTGCAGAGGCAAATGAGGCCGCATTAAAACTTGCAAGAATTCGGACAGGAAAGAAAGAATTTATCGCATGTGAGCATGGTTTTCATGGCAGAACCTGTGGTTCACTCTCATGCACCCATAAACCAGTGATAAGAGAACCTTTCATGCCACTTGAGCCAAAAACCACCTTCGTTCCATATAATGATGCAGAGGCTATTGCAAAGGCTGTAACGCCTGATACTGCCGGGGTTATCATTGAACCTATTCAGGGTGAGTCTGGGGTTATTATTCCACATGATGGATATCTCAAAGAAGTCAGAGAAGTCTGTGATGAAAAGGGTATCCTCATGCTTGTTGATGAAGTGCAGACAGGTATGGGAAGAACCGGAACATGGCTTGACTGTCAGCATGAAAATGTGAAACCTGACATTGTATCACTTGCAAAAGGAATTGCAAGTGGATTTCCTATGGGTGCAATCGTTGCACGTGAAGAGCTTGAGTTCAAAAGATCAGAACATGGAAGTACCTTTGCAGGCGGCCCTATTGCATGTGCAGCAGCTCTTGCGTCAATTAGTGTAATCGCCGGAGTGTTGCCTGATGTTGGGAGTAAAGGTGATCAGTTTGCTGACCGGTTAAAGGCTTATAATCCACGGCATAGAGGACTTATGATTGGTATTACTATCGGCGATAAATGTGGCCTTGTCCAACAGAAATGTAAAGATGCAGGGGTGCTTGTAAACTGTGCAGCTGATGGGAACTTAAGAATTGTCCCTCCACTTGTTATCACATCTGAGGAGATAGACAGAGCTTGTAGTGTTTTAGATGAGGCAATTAATGCAACCCTTGGTACGTGAGATCTACAAAAAAACAGGATATGTATATGCAAAAAGTCCGGCAGCAATAGCAGAAGAGTATGGCTATAGTGAGGTTGCAAGACTTGCAAGTAACGAGAATCCATTTGATCCATCAGAAAAAGCAGTTGAGGCTGTAAAAAAAGCAGCCTCCGGAATAAACAGATATCCAGACGTGACTTGTAAAGTGCTTCAGGATGCACTTTTAAAGTACCATGGGGATTATAATTTTATAACAGGGGTTGGAATGGATGGAGTTATTGAGACATCGCTTCGTCTTATTACTAATCCGGGTGACAAGGTTGTAATATCAGTTCCAACCTTTTCCTTTTATGCTCTATCAGCATCAGCTCAGGGCGCGAATGTCATAACTGTTCCAAGAGAGGCTGATTTTTCGGTTGATATTAAGGCATTTGTAAAAGCCTCTAAAGATGCCAGGATCTCATTTCTCTGTACTCCAAATAACCCAAGTGGAACTATAACCTCTCCGGATGATATCAGATATATCCTTGAAAATATCGATGGAATGCTCTTCCTTGATAATGCCTATGTGGAATTTTCCAATACTAATTATACTCAATTAATAGAGGAATTTGACAATCTAATAATTGGAAGGACTATGTCCAAAGTCTTTGGGCTTGCAGGATGCCGGGTTGGCTATGCATTTGTTCCAAAATGGTTTAAGCCATTATATGAACAGGCTGAAACTCCATTTACATTAAATAACCTCTCAATGGCAGCTGCTGCTGGAGCGTTTGAAGATATTGCATATGCAGAAAAGATGATATCATATACAAAAAAGTGGATAGCAAAGTTTAGGGCAGAATGTCCTCTTCCGGTAACTCCAGGAGAGGCAAACTTTGTTATGATTGACACCGGGAAGATTACCAGCGATGAGTATACAGATGCTCTTGCGAAAAAAGGTGTACTTGTTCGTTCATGTAGAAGTTTTCCTGGGATTGAGGATCACTATATCAGGGTATGTGTTGGAAAACCTTGGGAAAATGAACGCTTTCTAAAAGCAGTTAAAGATCTTTCAGGATAAGATGTTGATAGCAATAACAGGCACTCCTGGAACAGGAAAAACTACCGTGGCTGATGAACTCTTTCGCCGGGGCTATAAGATCATTCATGTTACAGATACTATCGAGAATTATGTAGTTGAGATAGATAAAAAGCGTGATACACGGGTGATTGATACAAATACCTGGGCCATTGAATTTGTTAATAATAACCTCAGGGATAGCGATGCTTGCGATCTTTCGGTGATTGTTGAAGGACAGATAAGTCACTACCTTCAGGCAGAGATAACAATAGTGCTCAGATGTCGTCCTGATATTATTGGGAAAAGGCTTACAAAACGAGGATATTCACCGGAAAAGGTCAACGAAAATGTTGAGGCAGAACTTGTGGATGTAATTCTTATGGAAGCAATTGATGAGAATTGTGACCAGATCTTTGAGATCGATACCACCTCATTATCAGTCCCTGAACTTGCAGATAAAATCGAGCATATCATAGCAGGTGAAGATAAACCAATATATGGAATTGTTGACTGGCTCAGCGTCTGTCAGGATTTGTTATGACACTTGACTCATATCGTAAACAGTTTAAACCTGTCATTGATCCATTTGTTGACATCTGTGTTAAGGCAGGTCTTACACCGAACGGCTGTACTATACTGGCCCTGCTTGCCGCTATAGGATCAGGTTATGCCTTTTACTCCGGGAATATTCTTTTTGGAACAGTGGGAGTAATACTAAATGCATTCTTTGATGCAATAGATGGCGCAATTGCAAGGGCAACTAATAATGAAGGAATTCGAGGCGATTTCCTTGATCATGTACTTGACCGATATGCAGATATTTTCATTATCGGCGGAATATTTATGGGACCCCTCTGTTCATGGCAGATAGGCGTTATTGGTCTTACAGGTGTTTTAATGTCATCATACCTTGGCACACAGGCCCAGGCAGTGGGGATTGGCCGATTTTATGGAGGTATCCTTGGAAGGGCTGACAGACTACTCCTCTTAATAATTATAGGATTTATATCTCTGCTTTATCCATCAGAGATATATGGACTTACATTATTTGCATGGCTTATTCTGATATTTGGTATCCTTGGGCATTACACTGCAATTCAGCGTTTTGTACATGTATGGAAACAGTTGCCATGAGATTATCGACATCTAAAAAAGCCTGAAGGAATAAGCATCTCAAATCTCACTCCTTCTCCTTCCTTCCCGTTTTCTTTTATTGTTATTCCGGTTATCATAAGGATCTCTCTTATCACAAATAGACCTAACCCAGTATTCTTCCCATAACCTTTCTCAAAAATAAAACTCTTCTCACTTTCTGAAATTCCATTGCCATTATCTTTATAGATTACATACATGGAATTTCCCCGGCCTTTTCCTTCAACTGATATCTTTGTTACTTTTCCACCATGTCTTATGGAGTTTTCCATCAAGTTATAAAAAACCCTGACAAGCAAAGGATCAGTGAGTATTTCTACCTCAGGAGATGGGAGTTGAAGTTGTATTCCTTTTGGATTTAATTCCTCAAAGGCATCTGCAATGACCTGTGTCAGATTTACCCAGATTGGCCCTTCAGTCCCAATGTCCTGAAAATCACGTGAGAATGTAACAATCCGGTCCATCTTTACAACGCTTTCTTTTGCCTTGTTAACATAATCGATGCACACTGGATCAATACATTTTCGTTCTATTAATCCAAGCAGAAGATCAAGAGAATTAAGGATATTAAGCAGATCATGCCTTGTTATAGACTGAAAAAGAGATAATTTCTTGTTTGCCATCTTAATGATCTTTTCTGACATTACCTGCTCTGTAATTTCTCGTATAATATCAGTAGATCCCAAATTATTCCCTAATGAATCTTTTCGAAGTGTAAGTTTTGTATTATAATATCTTTCTACGTTATTTTGAACAAGGCTATAGGTTATTTCCTGAGGAATTTCTGTTTCAAGCAGTTTCCAGTAGGCGTCAAGATAAGCCTTGTTGACACTATCAGGATAGGGAAGATCTGTCCACCTTTTACCTACAATTTCCTCTGGTGGGACAACAAGCCTGTCTGCAAGTAATGGTTGCATAAATGGGAGATATTTTCCATCTTTATCATGAATCAAAACCAAATCATCAAGATATGCAATTGTATCACTTATAAGAGAAGCAAGGTTTCTTACCTCTTCCTCAGCATCAAGCCGGTCTGAAATATCACGTGCAAATAAGATTACATCCCGTAATCCTTCATCTCTTTGCCATAAATAGAGCCTTATTTCACATGGAAGATAGGTGCCATCGGCCATCCTCATTTTGGCTATTAATCGTTTTCCATATGGAAAATCACCCACGGCAACCTCTTCAAATTCCCGTTTAATAAGTTCAATATCATCAGGATGGAAAAATGAATAATAGTATACACCAATTGCATCTTTCATCTTGTAACCGGTCAATTTTCCTGCATTGTTGACATATTTTATCCGGCCATCAATGGTTAATCTGCATATGATATCTCCAAGGAAATCTACTATCTCCTTTGAGACACGTTCACGTTCAATTGATGCAGATGTCGACAAAAGTAATCCGGAAAATTCCTGGAGCATCCCGACAAAACCTTTTAACACTCCGTTATGATAATAAACAGATTTATGGAGGAGAAGCATACCAGATATTCCATCAAACCGGACACTTAAAGACATTTTTTTTATGTGTTTAGTATCTGTTATCTTCAGATCCATATCATATGAAAAATCTGCAAGGTCTTTATCGAAGAGGGAGTAAATACTTGTTCCAATTATTTCTTCTCGTAATTTTCCAATATACTGTTCAAATGCTGAATTACATTCAATAATTTTACAGTCTTCTGAATTTACAAAGACTGGAGCCGGAATTGAATCAAGCAGTTCAAGCATTAGTTTTGGAGATTCATCAATCTCTGTTTGAGTGGCTTTAGAATGCTCAGAGAAAAAGGCTATATTTCTTATAGTATTGCATAATTCATTTTTTATAGATAGCGGAATTTCTGAAGAATATGAGAGATATATGGCACCATTAGAGATTAAAGAAGGAACTATCTGGCTTTCATCCGGTGCAACAATAAGGAATGGAGTTTCCGGTCTGCTACTCTTAATGAGCTGAAACATCTCTTTCTGGCCGGTGCTTGAAAGTGATGCAAGAATAACCACAGGTCTATTATTGCGGGCATGTCCTCCCTGTTGATTTAGATATTCTTCTATTGTCGTTATAGATGAAAAACAATGCACAGAGACAAACTGATCATGAATAAACCATGAAACAATGTCAGATATAAACCTCTGGGAGTCTGATACAACTAAAAGATCATAGGAATTTGTGTCATTTCCTTTGTGTATCAATATCTCCCTATGATGCATAAGATAATATTGAGTTATCAGATTATGAGCATACCGATAATAACTTGAAGAATATATAGACATATGATAAAATATATAAGTTATTGTTCTTCGGAAGGGTCAGGTCATTATAGATCTAATTTTTTAAGATAGAACATATTGTACTCCTAAAATATTTTGGAAGATTAAAGAGTATAGCAGATGCAATATCTTCTTTATTAGTGGTTATGTAACAGAGATTCACGGGTTCATCAGATAATATTCCTTTTCTCTTATATAGCGGTTTGATGATTAAATCACAACTAACTTTAGTTAATTCCCTGACAGGCCAAAACAGACCTGATACAAAATTTCAGGTTGAGAATTTTATACAATTCTATGAAAGTGAATGCCATGTCCAGATAATTATTTTCCAATCGGAGATATTTTTAAAATCTCCGGGAATGGAAGAGGTTAATGACCTGATATCTTTATAATATAATTGTATCACTATATATAAGCAGAATTAACCTCTCCAACCAAAATTGACTAATCTATGATTATATCCATAATAGGGCGAAAATTTTGATATTGGCAAAGAACACTTGTAAAATTAAAAAAGTGATATAGTCCACATAAATGAAGAATATATTCAAGATCTTGTAGGAAGTTGTCTATCGCTTGTTAATCTGATCTTTATACCATTATACCACTGATGTTAAATTAAGTCTACAATTTACTCTCCTTCAAAAAATATTATAATCCTGATGAAGGAACAACCAAAGGATCTTTTAAGTAAATCCACCAGCCAAGCGCAGGTGAAACCATAACATTATCAACTGTACTACTATCATAAGGTCCTATATACTGTTGACGACTACCATCAAATCCAACAATATACTCCCATCCAGTAAATGGAGATAATGCTTCTCTTCCAGGAATATCTGATATACCGGGAACACCAATCAGATTCCATCCTCGTGAGAGCATTATATCATCATTCCCAGAAACCGGGGTGGTATCAAATGAAAGAGGAAAATCTACATTATAATTCGAATAAATCCATATTCCCATATATGGCGTGATGATATCATCAGCCTTTAACCGAATCCATGAACCATCTTCACCATTCCATGAGAAGAGGGAGTGGCCGGCAGTGTCAATTCCGGCAAATATTGAAGCTCTATCTGATCCGGGCATTAAAGTTAAAGGAACAGACATAAGATTCCAACCTGAATTCAAGTGCAAAGTTTCAGTACCTGCTGGAATTGAAACGATATAATTTGGCTTTTCAATATCTTTGCAGCCTTCTGAATTACATGCATGAAGAGAGGGACTGTAAATTCCTGCTTTATAACTATGGAAAGGATTAATATCAGATGAACTCTCCCCATCACCAAATTTTACATTCCATTGATAGGGATTCCCGGTCACCTTAAATGAGGTTGAAAGTGGAGCAAAGCCTCGGGCAGGAAGCCCTGATAAATCAAAGACAGAACTCTCACCAGCCTCTGAAACATGTAACACTTTTGATATAACCTCCCGACAGTTACCCTCTCCCCAGACTGTCAGAGTAATATTATAGTCGCCTGGAGCTGTGTAAAGATGGGATAAAGTCTTCTCTGAACCGGTCGTTTTATCACCAAAATCCCAGTATCTCTTAACGGCATTGTCAAAAGTTGTATCTGTTATCTTTACTGTAAGTGGAGCGACCCCTTCGGACGGATATATTGTAAATGATGGTCGTGGAACAGCATTTGCTGTGATATAGTCTGGTTTTACAATCTCATTTTCATCTTCTGTAAAACGCTGTTTAAGTACAACCGTGTACTTACCTGGAGACTCATAACAATGGAAAGGATTCTTATCAGTGTCAGTTTTTCCATCTCCAAACTCCCAAAGTCGTGATTCGGGTTCTACTGGAGAGAACTCATTGAACTGAACACAATGAGGTGTACAGCCCTCAAGTGGAGTTGCTGTAAAGTCTGGATCGGTTGGTATTTCAGGATTTAATGTTATTTCAGTAATTGCCGTACATCCACATTGTCCTGATATTGAAAGTGTTACTTTGTGCTCACCTGATTTAGCATATGTGTGAATCGGGTTACTCCCTTCCCCGGTCATGCCATCACCAAAATTCCAAAGATATTTTTGTCCGACACCATCAGTAGTAAATGAATATTCACCTTCTTTCTTTCCGGGTGTTGCCAGTATCATAGGCTTAATGACCTCTATAAATTGAGGTTTTTTTGTTACATCACACAAATCATTGGAACAATACTCAAGAGAAACATCATAAACTCCTGGCTCTGCATAACAATGAGAGGAATGATCACCCATATCAGTTCCTTTATCACCAAAAACCCATCGCATTTCGTTCTGTGGATTTATAGAGGCAAAATCCACACAGAGAGGTGCAGTTCCACTTTGAACACTTGTGGAAAAATCAGGTATATCCTTACTTGTGACAACTATCAGATTCTCTTTGGTTATTGTATATTGAGCACCTTTTAGTGAATAAACAAGTGTTATTGTGTAACTTCCGGGATCATTATAACAGTGTGATGGCATTAAGTCAAATGATGTTTTCCCATCACCAAAATCCCATTTACAGGAATCAACCTCTCCTATTACCTTAAACCTTGTACATATTGGAACGTTACCTTTGGTTTTTTCTGCAATAAAATCTACAGAATCACCCTCATTCACTTCGATATAATTAAATTTGTCTTTTTTTGTGCATCTTCCATCTATACAGTAGGTTAATACCGGAGTGTATGAACCAGGATACTTATACTGATGAACCGGTTCCCTATCTGAAATTGTAGGCGATCCATCACCAAAATCCCATAATATATTAGTTGGATCTCCGATTATTGAAAATTTTGTTGAAAGTGGAGCTTTACCTGCCGGAGGATCTGCTTCAAAATCTACAAAAACAGCAGTATCAAGAACATTAACAAATCCAGGTTCAGATACCTCACCGGTTATATCCCCATAGTTATATTTCAGTTTCACCCAGTATTGACCGGTTTTCGTATAACAGTGAACAGGACTTCTTGAATATGAACCCGAACCATCTCCAAAATCCCAGACATAATCTCCATCAGGTCCATCAGCGTTAAACTTTACACAAAGAGGAGGATAACCCTCCTTTGGAGATCCTGTTATTCCAACAACCCATTCAGCTGATACATTTCCATCAGTCATGTTACCAGTCATATTAACTGTCATATTGTCAGTAAGACTCAAATTATCTGATTCAGTAAGAGTTAAAACCGAATAATTATCCATAAAAAGTGGGTCATCACCAGAAACTTTCCCGGATTCGTCATTTATAAGAGAAAATATTTCTTCTGCAGGTGAAGATACAGAGATTGACAATAACAGGATGACACATATCAAAGGCCATCTGCTAATCCATTTTAGGCGGAGAAAAACCATCTATCAAATGTTAGGAGCACAGCCTTAAAAAAGAGATCAGATATTTAAAACCAACTATCAAGAGTCTGCTGCTTTTTCCGGTCGGCGATTTTATCGAGTACTGGAAGAATTCTCTCTCGCGAAAAACCATAATCATCACAGAGAAATGAAATTAATCCTTCCCGATCAGGTTTTCCAAATGATAATGAATAGTCATCCGTGACATCAGGATTCATAAAGAGCTCTCTTATATCCTGCACAGGCACATTTTCCATCTTTTCTGCAACGATTGAATCAAATTCTCCATTTAAGACTTTTTTAAGGCCTGTTTTTGCCCCGATCCCTTTAACCCCGGAATTAAAATCAGTCCCGACAAGTATTGCAATATCTATTAACTGTTCGCGCGAAATTGAAAGCCCATTCAAAATTTCATTAGATTCTATCCGTTCGGGTTGAACATTTATGACCCGCCCATGCATTCGGCGTTTTCCGGAAACAGTAAGATTTCTTATGAGTTTTGGTGTTCCAAAAAGGAGAGTATCATAATCCTGTGATACAACATAATCAACATCACCTTTTGCAGCCATATAAGCTGCCTGTGCTTCCCCTTCTGTCGGGGCATCAACGGTTGGAATTCCAAGCAGTGCGAGTAATTTGCGTGCAGAGGAAGTAATTGCCTCATCAACCCTTGAAGAAGCCTGAGCATATTTAAATGCAGTTATATTGTCTCCAATTTTCTGGGCTTCCTCCCAGTGTTCTTCAGCCTTTTTTCTAACCTCCTGCCTTGCACTTATGGTTTTTGCCTTCAGTTCTGGAGGTTTTCCATCAAATACCCAGACAGGCATTACCCCCATCTCAAGCAGACTTGTAGTTCGAAAAAATATCCCAGACAGATGAGAGGTAATTCGTCCTTCTTTATCCATCAGTGCTGTTCCATCCGGCTGGCGAATGATTGAAAGAAACTGGTATAATGCATTGTAAGCATCAACTGCGCCAGTTCCAGGTAACTCATTTGTTAATGCCGGATGTTTATAATCGGCTAGAATATCACGAAGGGCGACACCCATTTAAACCACCTGTATTTTTTGAAGTTGTTCGCAGTCTTTCTCATATTTCCGCGACCATCTTACTATATATTCATACTTCGCCCTACAAACTTATAGTAAGATATGACAGGAAACGAACAGAATATTGAGGCATTAATTAGGCCTTACAAAAAAATACTGCATAAATTTCTAACGAAGTTTGGAATGGCCCTGATGCTGCTCTTTACCGAAATTGGCGCCCTGCTATTAATTAGTCCAATGACAACTGGTGGATTTGCAGCTTTTGAAGATTCAGGATCTTTTGAAAATACCATCTGGTTTATTGCCATTTTATTGGGTTTTACATTAATTTTGTTAATTCTTATCAGATATAACATGAAATGGGTGATGACAACTCTAATCTGGGCTTCACTTTTATGTGCATATATTTACGTATTTACCGGCCTGTTCATACTTACCGGAATAGAAAACTTTGATCTTCTCTTTATTTTAGGCACAATAGCAGCAATCATTGCAATAGTTCTTCTCTACAAATATCCTGAGTGGTATATTGTTGACTGTCTTGGGGTGCTTCTTGCAGCAGGCATAGCCTCTATGTTTGGAATTTCATTAGAACCTCTACCGGTTATAGTGCTTCTTATTCTTCTGGCTGTTTATGATGCTGTTTCAGTATACAGAACAGAGCATATGCTCACTCTTGCAGATGGAATAATCAATAACCGACTGCCAATCATGGTTATTATTCCTAAAAACGAAGGATACTCCTTTATTCGTGATGGAGTTGGAGGAAGTATAAAAAATAGTACCGCGGAAGCATATAAACCTGAAACAAAAGAGCGCACTGCATATCTCATGGGCCTTGGAGATCTGATAATGCCCACAATACTTGTGGTTTCAGCAGCAGTTTTTCTTCCAGGAAATGGAATGGGGCTGCTTAACTTTCCAGCAATTGGAGCAATTATTGGATCTTTTGTCGGATACTATCTGCTTTCAAAACTAATGACAGGGGGAAAGGCACAGGCTGGCCTTCCACCTCTGAACGGCGGTGCAATATCAGGTTTTGTAATCGGGTACCTGCTCACTGTAATATGAAGGAGGCCGGGGTACATAATGCTTCATTACAAGTTCCAAAACCTCATCAACACCCATTCCATTTAGTGTTGACATAAGAGGATATCCTTCTGGTGCACAAACATCAGCCTTGTTTACAACCACAATCAAAGGAACCCGGACCATATTTTTTATCTCTTCAAGCAGTCGCTTCTGATCTTCCACTGGAAAACCACAATGAGCACTTGGATCAAGTATGAATAAAATTACATCTGCAATGTTTACAATAGCAGAGATTGCCTGTTTCTCTATCGCATTTCTCTCTTCGTATGGTCTTTCCAGAAGTCCGGGAGTGTCAATAAACTGAATTTTTTCCCGGCCAATTAACTTATGACCAACAATTACTCCCTTTGTTGTAAAAGGATATGATGCAATTTCTGGTTCTGCTGATGAAACAGATCTAATAAATGAAGACTTTCCAACGTTTGGAAAACCCGCAACAACTACTGTAAAAGTATCTTCTACAGAGGGAAGTTTTCGGAGAACATTCCTAACTTCATTAAGGAACAACAATTCATCATCTATCTGATGAACAACTGATGCAAGTCTTGCAACAGCTTTTTTCCGAGCCTTTAACCCATCATCATCGGAGGAATAGTGCACATCTTTTGTAAGACCTCCTCTATGATCTTTTGCCCATCTGGCAGCCCAGCCAACCGCTCCAAGCGCTTTTTTTACCCGGTCTGTTGTCCAGAGAATCTCTGCAACATCCTGATAAAACTGTGGAAGCTCTGAAAAATCCGGGAATGACTGGATTACAGATACAAGTTTGTCATGGACTGAAACATACACAGTTTTTACAAACTCCTCACTTGCCCGTTTCTTCTGTTTTTTATCCCGCATCTTAAGTGCGCTGCGTCTTAAGGCTCTGTCAAGCACCTCATCAGCAGTTGGAACTGTGGGAATCTTTTCCAGTATATCCATCGTTAACCTGATTAGTCTATTAGTCTATTAATCAAAGTATATGATAAGTAAGTACAAACAGGTCTAATGCTTCAGTGATCTGTTGTAGTTTAAATAGAATAGATACCAAATTCACAGGATACGATAAATATGGAACTTTCACCAATTCAGAGTGATATTCTGATTACTCTCATCAGTCTTTATGAAAAAAAGTCAGTCCCAATAAAAGGTGAGGAAATTGCGGAGATAATACTCCGAAATGCTGGAACTGTCAGAAATCAGATGCAGGCATTAAAAGCAATTGGGTTAGTTGATGGAATTCCGGGGCCAAAAGGAGGATATCATCCAACAACACTTGCATACAGAGAATTAAACCTCAAACATGAAGGAGAGATGTATGAGGTCAGACTCTTTCGCGAGGGCGCAGCTGTTCCAGGTGTTAAAGTTTCAGAAGTCATGTTTACAACGCTTTCATATGCAGATATATGCCATGCAGAAATAAAACTCACCGGAAGCGTAAAAATGTTTAATAGCGGCGATATTATCACAATTGGGCCTACTCCGGTTAATAAACTTGTAATAAAAGGAGAAGTTTTTGGTAAAGATGAAAACGAAACATCACTCCTGATATCAATCATCGAAATGGTTTCTCTTCCTAAAAAGCCGGTTAAATACTATATGTCTAAACCAATTAAGATGCTTGCCTCCTGTGATACAATAATAAATGCTATAAAACTCTTCAATGAGTATCATATCCATGGGGCACCTGTTATGGATGCAGGCTTTCTCAAAGGGATTATCACGATGTCTGACATATTAATGGCCATAGAAGAGGGAGCTGATTTAAATGATGATATCAGCCCTTTTATGACCGAAGAAGTTGTAACAGCCGATTCATCCATTCAACTTTATGAAGTTGTGAAAAAATTTAAGGAGAAATCAATAGGCAGACTTCTTATTATGGAGGAAGGAAAACCAATTGGAATACTCACACAATCAGATGTTTTCAGAGTGATCCCGTCATAATTATAAGCCTCAAACACAGAAAAAATAGATATGAAATGCATAATGGCACGAAGCCTTTCCCGTAAAGAAATAGTGACCAATGACGGGAAGTCTATTGGCATTCTACGCAATCTTATGGTAAACTTTGATACCGGCCTTATTACTGATATAATCCTTGAACCTGATTCATCCTTTGATACCGAGGGATTCACGATGGATGGGGATCAGATGTTAGTTCCTTTCGAATCTGTCAGGGATATCAAAGACTTTATAGTAATTGATAAATATCTGGCCAAAATGTAAGTACATTATCTTTTTTTTCTATCGTTCGTTTGAATTATTTAAGAATTTAAAAAATCTCTCCATTATCTCTACAAAACCGTCCCCATAAGACTTGCCGGCTATATAACCTGCAACCTGTTTTACTCTATCGGTTGCATTTCTAACAGTGCATCCAATTCCTGCAGATTTTATCATCCCAATATCATTTTCGGAATCCCCGATTGCAAGAAATTCAGAGGGCGAAATCTTTAGTTCATCGCAGACTTTTAGAAATGTAAAACCTTTATCAAAACCCTGCTCCTGAATATGAATTGCAAATTGAGTGTCAAGAATAGTCACAGGCAGATCTGATATAAGCGCGCGGACCTCTTCTACAGGCACGGTTCTTGCAAAAGCAACATCTGCAAATCTATCTGACTGTGAGTAAAGATCAAGTTCAATTCCTTTCTCTAAAAAATGTTTTTGGACAATATCCAGTGCTTTAAGGGCAACTGTTCTATCTGGTAAAACTTTCATCTGTCCTGTATATCCAATCCGGTATACACCGCCATTCTCACCAATAAAACTGCCACCTGTTCCAATAAGTCTTGTAAGTCCTTTCAGAATACAGGAGGTATTGCCACTGGCAAGGACCACCTCTATTCCATGATTTTGAAGAACTCTTATTGTTTCAATAGCAGCAGTAGAGAGCAGACGCTTCTCATTTGTAAGTGTCCCGTCAATATCGGTTATAACTCCACGCAGCACTTTTGACATTATTACCTGTTTGTATTCTATCAGATTACAGATTGCGAAATCAACAGGACTTAAGTCCTCCCTCTTCAACAACAAATGTTGCTTCTCCCTCCGGAAGATTTGGGCTGTCTACTAATCGGAAAATTCTCTTTCCGCCTTTGCTTTTACGTAAGTACACACGGAAAGTTGCTGTGTGACCTACAATGTTTCCACCAATTGGTTTTGTTGGATCACCAAAAAAGACAGCCGGATTTGACTGAACCTGATTGGTTACAAGCCCGATTGCATTATACTCATCACAAAGTTTGAAGATATCATGCATATGCCTGTTAAGCTTTTGCTGACGCTCTGCAAGTGTTCCACGACCCATATATTCTGATCTGAAAAGACCTGTTAGCGAATCCACAATCACAAGTTTTACAGGTTTCCCTTCTTTTTTGAGAGTTTCAGCCAGTTCTCTTGACCCCTCAATAAGGAGCATCTGGTGATCTGATGTCTGTGCACGTGCAACATGGATATTCTTTAAAAAATCTTCAGGATCTGTATCTTCTATCTCAAGGCCTGCAACCATCTGCTGAATACGTTCAGGTCTGAAGGTGTTTTCAGTATCAACATAGATAACAGAACCACCAAGTCCTCCAAGTTCTTCAGGAAGCTGAACATTGACTGCAAGCTGATGAACAATCTGTGATTTACCTGAACCAAACTCACCGTAAAGTTCACTGATAGCCTGAGTTTCAAAGCCACCTCCAAGCAGATCATCAACTTCAGGAACAAGGGTCTTTAGTTTTTTTACCTGAAGCCGCTGTTTGAAAACATCATTCCCGGTTTTAAACCCGCCGATATCAGCCTGTTCGCGACACCATTTGATTATCTTCTTTGCAGATGGTTCTCCAATTTCGGCAGACTCTGCAAGTGTTGATGGCGGAGCTGTTGCAAGACTTTCAATCGTTAGAAAACCAGCTTCACGAAGTTTTTCTGCAATCGCAGGTCCGACTCCGGGAATATCTTCAATTTCAATTTTTGGAGCGTTTACAGGACTCTCTGTACTTTCTGATTCTTCTGAATTATCAGGTTCAACCGCATTGCCAGTTTTTTCAGTGCACCATTTGATCATTTTACGGGCAGTTGCTTCACCAATATCTGCTGATTCATAAAGTTCAGATGATGTTGCAGATGCAATCTTTTCAATGGTTTCATATCCGGATTCACGAAGTTTTTCTGCAGTAGTTGGTCCAACACCCGGTATATCTTCAAGTTTAAATTCTGTTGTTGTCATGGTCATCTATTCCTTACTCTAAAGTCTGCATGAGAACATTTATAGTTTGGATGCGCAGGGTGAAAGTGAAAAATAGAATTTTAAGATTCATCAATAAGATTATTTAATCGGGCTTTAATAGAATCAGAACCCATATTAACGCTTTCTTCACTTTCAAAAAACAGTCTTTTCCCATACACATGGCCAGACATTTTTGCAATTGTTCCATGTTCTAATGAGGTCTCAACAAGGTAAGCTGCTGCGCCATTATCAATTCGAATTCCATCAGAAAGATGTAGAATCATCCCTTCAATTGTGATATAACGCCCAGAACCTTCCGGGATAACTTTAATGCATCCACCTTTTCCAACAGAAATTTCTATCTTCTGGAAGCGTCCGTTTCGAGGCAGGGCATGGTAAACATGTACCTCCTCACCTACAAGTAGAGGCTTTCCTGCTTCATCATCCCATAAAACAAGTGGTATTTCAGCGGTTTCATCTGATATCCTTACATTTTTGACATGCGAAAGAGTGCCATCCCGGCGTGTAAATTCTTTCATTGGCGTGACATTCGTAACCTTCCCGTGAACAGATGCTATTCTTTCTGGAACAACTTCAGAGAGGGGGGTTATTGGTATTTCAGGGCATGATTTTGATCGATTAATCACCGTCTCATCATCTATTACAATTTCACGGCCACCAAAATCACTCTCCTTCTCAATAGCTTCCGATGCCTCTATTGCCATACCCGCATGGACACCTGATAAGCGTGTTGCATCAAAACATACAAATCGAAAAGTCCCGGAATTATCTCCGGCAGTGCCGGATATCATCTCACCTGTTGTGCCATCACGCCTTGTATATGAGCGAACATCCTGAAGACTTATGATAAACATTGTGAGGTTTTTGCGCTGGGGAGCTTTTCTCTCCTTTGGCGTCATATCGCAATCAATCTTACATGGGGTTATGCGAAGGTTAAGGGGCATTATATCACGCCCGTTCTTTCCATGGCGCCCGATTATCTCTACAACCTCACCAATCTCGAACGTTTCAGAAAGAGCGGCAGCCTGTTCATCCCAAAAGACAAGATCCACCTGACCGGTCTCATCAGCTACAGTTAACCTTGCAATCAGCCCTTTCTCATCACCATCTCTTTCAAACTCTTTCACACCAGAAAATGCAATTATCTTTGCATAAAAACAAAAAAGAGAAGATTTTCCACGAAGTTGCCTTACTTTGACATGTGCCCGGTTAAGATCTTTAACAACAAGAAGGGCTGCCGCAACCTCGTCTACAAGATTACCACACTCAGCAGTTTTTGCTTCTATTCTCCGATCAAACTCCTCACGGGTTATTAAATCATCGACAAGTGCATAATGATACCTGACCATGATCTACCCCATAAAAATTAAAGCCACGCTGGTTCCAGTACAGCCCTTAAAAGATCCTCAGTTGTCTCTGCTTTTCTCATAAGAGCTGATTTACTACCCTTTACTAAGACTTCAGCACATCTTCCCCGTCCATTATACTGGGAGGCCATAGAGTAGCCATATGCACCGGCTTCTAAAATAGCAATCACATCACCTGCTTTTACTGCTGGTAATACTCTGTCTTTTGCAATAATGTCTCCGGTTTCACAGATTGGCCCTGTCACTGTATATGTTCCATTATCTGCTTCATCAGCCCTGTTTGCGACAACTACCTCATGATATGAGTCGTACATTGCAGGGCGGATAAGAAGATTAAAGCCGGCATCAACATTTACAAAGACTTTATGTGCTTTCTTTACAGAGTTAACCCCAGTAAGGAGTACTGTTGAATCACAAACAAGTGATCTACCAGGCTCTATCCAGATTTCAGGATTTATCGAGAGATCTATAAAGGTTTTAGTACACACTGGAATCACAGCATCAGCATATGCTTCCATACTTGGAGCAACTTCACCTTGTGTGTGATTATATGAAACACCAAGTCCACCGCCTAAATCAACAAATTTAAATTTTACACCCATTTTATGAAGTTTTGCAACCACACCCATCAGAACTTCAGCTTCTTTTCTAAAAGGCTCTACATCAAGAATCTGCGAACCGATATGACAGTGAATCCCAACTGGAATTACATTTTTAAACTTTATTGCAGCTGCATAAGCTTCTTCTATCTGAGATGCTGGAATTCCAAACTTTGAAGTTGCAAGTCCGGTTGCAATTTTCGGATGAGTCGGAACTTCTATTGCAGGATTTACACGAAAAGATACTTCAACAACTTTTCCAGATTCTCCGGCCACTGCATCAAGCTGCATCAGTTCATCAATTGAATCAAGCGATACACGAACTCCTTTCTCAACTGCAACCTGATGATCTGCTTTAGTCTTGGAACTTCCATTAAAGAGAAGTGTTTCGGGTTTCATTCCAGCAGAGAGAGCAATTTCAAGTTCTCCAGCTGAAAAAACATCTGCACCGGCCCCTGCACGGGCAAGAAGTTTTATGATTACCGGGTTTCCATTTGCCTTTGCTGCATAAAGCACTCTAATATGAGGGTATCTTGCAGATAATGCGGATTTATACTCATTGAAATGCTTAAGAATTGTATCCTCATCTGTAACATACAGAGGAGTTCCATACTGTTCTGCAAGTTTTACCAGATTACATTCACTAATCCAGAGGTTACCATCACGAACAGAAAGATTTGATGGGAGTGATGCATTTACCATTCTATCTCACCCATTCTGTCAAGTGCTTCTTTAATTCTCTCAACCGGCCTTGTTATAGCGAATCTTACATATCCTTCGCCTGATTTACCAAAACCAACACCTGGAGTTGCAACAATTCCAGCCTCATTAAGCAGGCGTGCAGCGGTCTTCATACAGTCATCAACAGGAGTCCAGACATAGAAGGTGGCCTTTGGTTTTTCAACATTAAAACCAAGTTTATTTAGACCATCAACAAGGACATCACGGCGTTCCTGATATATCTTGCATGCAGATTCAACACAGTCCTGAGGACCTGTTAGTGCTTCGATTGCTGCATATTGAACCGGATTAAATGTCCCTGAATCTATGTTAGTCTTAACAATCCCAAGTCCTTTGATTATTTCTGGATTACCGACAGCCATTCCAATTCTCCAACCGGTCATATTATAGGTCTTTGAAAGTGAATGCATCTCAATTCCTACCTCTTTTGCACCATCTGCTTCAAGGAACGAAGGAGCTTTGTACCCGTCATAACTAATTTCAGAGTAGGCGTTATCAGATACTACAACAATGTCATTATCCCGGGCAAATGAGACAACTTCATCATAAAACTTCATAGGTGCAACTGCTGCTGTTGGATTATTTGGATAGTTTATCCAGAGAATTTTTGCCTTATCTGCAATTTCTTTTGGAATCTCGTCAAGGACTGGTAAAAATCCATTTTCATTAGTAAGTGGCATCTCGTGCACAAGTCCTTCTGAAAATAGAGCTCCTGTACTGTATACAGGATAACCCGGACTTGGAACAAGAACATAATCACCGGGGTTTACAAGAGCTTCAGGAAGATGAGCAACACCATCTTTTGATCCCATCAGTGAGATGACTTCTGAATCAGCATCAAGTAAAACATTAAATCTCTTCTCATACCAGCAAGCCACTGCCTCACGGTAGGCTTTCATTCCAAGATATGAAGGATAATGATGGTTATCAGGATCATGGAGAGCTTCTATAAGAGCTTTTACTATATGGGATGGAGTTGCAAGATCGGGATCGCCAACTCCAAGATCAATGACATCAACACCTGCGGCCCGTTTTTCTGCCTTCATAGCATCAATTCTGGCAAATAAATACGGTGGAAGGTTATCGAGCCTTTTTGCATACATGAATACATGTTGGACACAGAGTTTCTTATAGTGCTCGGTGGAAGGATATGTACTATGAGATCTATGTAGAACCAAGGAGAGCGTAAATCAAAACAAATATTAAAAAAATAATGATCTTTTAAAAATTTAGTTTTTATCCAGTTTGATTATTATCAGACTGAAAAACGATTCATCGCATCATTCACTGAGTTGATTGAACCATTCGCCTTATCAACATTTTGTCCGATATTGTTCATCGATTCATTTACCTGACCGACCATCGCTACAATCTGATGAACAGCACCAGATGATTCTTCACTTGCGGCTGCAAGCCCTACAGACTCCTGATTGGTCTGACCAATCATCTCACTGAACTCATTAATTGTTGCAGTAACCTCTTCAACTGATGCTGCCTGTTCCTGACTTGCAGCTGCAACATCATTCATGTTCTGATTAATATTGGAGATATATTCTACAATCTCATTAAATAGAGACAGGGTTTCTGAAACTGCTTCATTACCATTCTTAACTTCTGAAAGGGATCCCTGAACTGCGCTTGTAATAAGATCTGTCTTACTCTGAAGGTTATGAATAATTGAAGCAATGTTTTCTGCTGAAACCTGTGATTCGTTAGCAAGTTCTTTGACTTCCCCTGCAACCACTGCAAATCCAAGTCCGGCATCACCAGCACGGGCAGCTTCAATTGCAGCATTTAATGCAAGTAAATTTGTCTGTTCTGCAATTGAACTGATGATATCAACAATTCTTCCAATTTCTACCATCTGTTTACTTATATCCTGAATCATCTGTTCTATTTCAGTGGAAGAGTGAAGGATATCATTCATACCATTCTCTGCTGTTCCTGCAACAACCTTACCACGTGAAGAAAGCTGTTCAGCGTCACCGGTTAGATAGCTGACCTGTTCAATTTTGGTTGTTACGGACTGAACAGTCACAGAAAGATCCTGCATTGCAGCAAGAATCTGTTGGGTTGACTGTGTACTCTGATCTGCAAGTGAGTTAACCGCTCCTGCAATCTGAGCTACCTGGCCAACACCTGCTGAAACATCTTCAATACTTCTTTCTGCATATTTTGTTTCATCAGTAACTGTCTGAACATTTACTGCAATGTTGCCAATATCTTCAAGAAGCTCTGAAATTTCAGACTTTACCTGATCAAGGGCACTTGAAACATCCTGACCGATAGTATTGAGCATGTCCTTAAAGGTTACAAATTCACCCATAAATTCAAGAGAGGGATCAACACGGGCTGCAAAGTTGCCATTTGCATACTCACCTGAAAGCCTGATTGCTTCATGAAGTGGAATAGCCATTGCATCAACGGTTTTGTTTACTTCATCAACAATGACTGCATAATCGCCCTTAAAATTGGATGCATCTCCTCTTGCCTTAAGGTCTCCTGCTATAGCATGGTTACTGACCATCGAAACCTCATCCCTAAACCTTGTGAAGGTATCTACAACCTCTGCAAATGCCTCTTTAAGGATTCCGATCTCATCAGTTTCACCGACATTATCAATAGCAACTGAAAGATTACCGTCACGGACTTCATTTGCACAGTTTACAAGTTCTTCCATGCGGCGTGAAATAGAATTTCCAAATAGTATTGCAAGAATTCCGGCAAAAATAAGCCCACCAATTACGACAATAACTATAGTAGCGCCCATTGTAGTAATCGGGCCTGTAAAGTCACTTAATGGGCTGGTTGCAATAATATACCAGTCAAGATTCTTGTCATAGGCAACTGCTGCAATCCATTCCTGATTATCAACACTATATCTAAAAATTCCGGTTTTATCTGATATGATCTTTTCAAGAATCGGTAACTCAATAATTTCGCCCTCTTTTGAAGGGTGAACAATCGCTTCAGCCTTTGAATCGATGACTAACATATATCCATTTTCACTTGGTTTTATGGATCTCATCTGGTTTTTAATAACTCCAAGTGTTTCCTCTTCCGCAACTCCGACAAAAAGCATACCAATGACATCGCCTGCAGAACTTTTCACCGGTTCGTAAGCTGTGATATAATTATTACCCACAACATTTGCAGTCCCATAGTAGGTCTGACCTTTGTTTATTACCTCATCATAAACTGCATCTGATGCTGTTGTCCCAACTGCTCTCTTTCCATCATCCCCAACAACATTCGTAGAAACACGAACTGCCTTATCACCCTGCTTCTGGAAGATTGTAGCAGCTCCCCCAAGAAGTTGCTTAACCTCATCAACAAGTTCGTAATTATCATTTATTACATAATTACTACCAAATACCAACTTATCATTGCTGATTGAAGGATTTCCTTTCTCATAGACTGTTTTATGCAATACATTCAGATCAGCATTCACCTTATTCTGCGAAAGTGTATATACTGAAGAAACACTGTTTTCGATCTCATTTACCTGAAGTTGTAACTTTTCATCGATATCAGTATAGATAACAGAAGAAGCTGAAGTATATGCGACATAACCAAGTACAATTACAGGTATTATCACAATAATCAAAGACATTATCAGTATCTTTCGACCAATCGTCTTGTTTTTTAAAAGTGAACCTATCAGTTTATTATAGTTTTTTTCTCCCATCAAAACCATCTCACTACCACAATTATGTCAGTTTTCAGGTTTCCACAATCCTGAAAATAATTAGTACTTTATCCATTCACTTACATCTATATAGATATTATTTTTCGACTCCACATGGTCAAAAATGGCAAATATCTTATATTCGTTAATTATATTGCCGAATCAGACCAACTTTTTATCAGATGAATAATACTGAGAATAGCGCATTTTTTTTTGTTCTTCTTGCTGCAATCTTGTTCGGAAGTGTAGTCCCTGTTGCAAAAACCCTTTTATCAGGAGCAGGTCCTGTAACACTTGCAGGAATGTTTTATCTTGGTGCTGGAATAGGGATGCTTCTTTATAAACTTTTGAATAGAAATAAACACAATAACAACGATGAAGCGCCTCTTTGTAGAAATGATATCCCCTGGTTGATCCTGATTATCACCGCAGGAGGAGTAATTGCACCCATATTACTTCTGACTGGTTTAACCGCGGTTCCTGCAGGGACAGCTTCTCTTCTTCTTAATGGAGAACTGGTAATGACAGCATTAATTGCTGTCATTTTTTTTCATGAACCACTTGGTAAAAGATCAGGAACAGCAATAATTATAATAGTTATCGCAAGTCTTCTCCTCTCATTTGACCCTAATGAAGAATTTGGCATAACTCCTGCCGCAATTTTAATTATTGGTGCCTGTGTCTGCTGGGGTATTGACAATAATGCAACAGGCAGGATTTCTGCAAAAGATCCTGTGACAATTGTCATTATAAAGGGAATCGGAGCGGGAATTATTTCGCTTTTACTTGCCTGTATTATCGGAGAGCATACCCAGATTGATGGAATGCCATTAATATTAATAGCATTAATTGCCGGTTTTCTTGGATATGGAGTATCAATACTATTCTTTGTAAAAGCAATACGAACTTTAGGGGCAGCAAGAACCGGAGCACTTTTCGCAACAGCACCATTTATTGGTATGATAACATCTCTCATTTTTCTTTCAGAAATTCCAAATATTCAAATTATTTTAGCATTTATCCTGATGGTAGCCGGTGTCATCTTCATTACAACCGAAAATCATATTCACATTCATCGGCACATGCCACTTGTCCACAATCACCGTCATACTCATAATGATGGTCATCATACTCATACTCACTTAAACGGAAATTCCACTCTTGAGCATGCGCACATGCACAGCCATGAACAGATCGTGCACATTCATGAACATATGCCAGATATCCATCATATACATGAACATTTACATGAGAAATCTGATGAAAAGAGGATATAATGGGAGGATACTTAAATATCGTTAAGTTTAAGATAATGCAGCATCTCAAGATGAGATGAAAAACCCGAATCTGATACTAATGGACGAAGGTTTTCAGGGATATTGTTTAAAGAGGTATCAATCCTGTTTTGGAGGAGAACGCAGGATTTCAGGTTATCACAATATCCATATTCATAATCTACACCATGATACTCCTGATTTAAATACCGGTTTGATTTCGAGGCTGGGGGGGAGGACATAAGTTTTTGGTTTTTTGGAGTAGTCATGAGTAATATCAACTGTGTCTTTTTTTTCCGATTTTTATTGCACAGGAAGCTCCTGTGACATAATAACATTGGTTGAAACAGCAGATAAGTAATAAAGCGAAAACTAAATAAAATTGTTTTGAAATTAGATTTAAGCGAAAAATGCTGCAATTAATAGGATTGATGACATATATTGGCTTTAATCTAAAAAAGGGAATTGTTGCAACCGTTGCAACCAGTTGTTATGATTAAACTATATTTATACCATCACTTTTGTCTCTGAAAAAGGTCGAATTGTCATAACAATATAATCCCTCATCATCGACCGACGGAGAACACAGATATCTGAAACCGTAATCCCGTTTTCAAGTTCAATTGAACTGATTCGTTCAGCAAATTCTGAAAATGGAAGTTTGACACGAAGACCAGCCATCTGAACCACCACTGGAATCGGGGAGGTGACCTCATGAATCTCATCAATCTTCTCATGAATCACATCCATAAGTCTTGCAGGAGAGATTGAAAGGGGATCTTTTGCAAGTGCTGTGCGTCGTTTATCAAGCACCTTTGTAACCTCGGAGAGGACATCATCAAGTTTTGCAATCTCATCAGCTTCTTTTGTACGATGCATAAACCTCCCAACATTACCAACATAACCTGCAACCGGAGGCGAAATTATCTCTACAAGTTTTTCCCGTGATGGACCTGCACAAACAATGAATGGAATATGAATACCGCGACGAAAAGTATTCACCTTTTTCTCGACACAGGTCTCAAAATTTCCGAAAAGGAAGATGGCAAGATCATGTTCGTTAATAATTCGTCTCTCTTCTTCAGATATCTGACCAACACGTTTACCAAAACCTCTGGCTAGTCCAATCATATTAGTCTTTGCACCAGCAGTTCGAAGATATTCTGCAATATCACAGGAGGCATGAGGAAGATGATGAATCTCAAGAGACATCGAAACGATTGCTATCTCGGATCCTACAAGTGGCGCTGGAATGACTTCTCCTGCAAGGGGCCTTGAAATTGTCCTTAAAGTCTCAATATCATCCTGTGGAATCAGAGCCTTTAACTCAACTTCCTGGGCAATAATATGTTTTTGGATGATATACCCACCCATATCCTCGATTAAATCAAGAATCTCATCATGCCGGTAAACTCCACCCTTGTAGGTAATTGGAACAAGAATCATATATGCGCCTCAATTTCCTGAAACTGCTCATTTACAAGATCTGATACATCTTCAGGAAGAGTGTTTTCACTTGCAACAAACCAGAACCTGCCTTCCTGAAAACTCTGACGTTTAACCTTGAACCCTTCAGGACAGATTACCTGAATCCCATAGATTAAATCCTTAAAAATACTTTCAGTTGGATCAAGGACGGCTAAATCCTCAAAACCACTCTCCTGCCCTTCATTGGTCAAAATTTCAATTGAAAACCTGTCAGGTTGCACAACATTATCTCTTCCAAATTTTTTCCAGAGAACAGCCAAAAGCTCTGCAAGATATGTTTCATCAGCGATATTCAGTTTTATTTTCCCATTGTCATATGTGACACCTGCAATATCACTGACAAGAATACTCCTTGGAACAGACCTTGTGGTTCCAACCGCAACAAACACCGGAACGACCGGATCAATAAATATTTTAAGTGTTGCAATAATTCGTAGCAGATTATGATCACCGATAACTTTTGAAGCAATCTGCTTATACATCTCCCCACCGGTCTTTTCTGTGGAAGAAACCTCAAAGTAATCAAGTGTCGGCATCGCTTCACTGCTCCACAAAACCTGATGACAGAAGTGCAGATCCAACAGAACCAATATACTGTGAGTGATGAGGAACCACAACCTTTGTCTGAAGAAGATCTCCCATCGCTCTTACAAGTCCCTGAATGAGAGAAGTTCCCCCGACCATTATCACAGGTTCTTTTATATCAACTTCCTGAAGCTGCTGTTCAAATACCTGCTCGGCAACACTGTGGCACGCTGCCGCAGCGACATTTTCTCTTGAATGTCCTGCAGCAAGAGCATTTACAAGGCTCTGTGTTCCAAACACAATACAGTAACTGTTCATTGGAACATCTTCACCCATCCCTTTCATGGCAAGGGGTCCAAGCTCTGTAATATCACATCCAAGTCTTTTTGCAGTCATCTCAAGGAAACGGCCACTTGCTCCGGCACAAATTCCACCCATAGTAAATGTGCCCGGAATTCCATCCTGGACAGATATTGCCTTATTATCCATTCCACCAATATCAATAACAGTTGAAGATCCTTTCTGACAGTCAGCAAGAAATACTGCACCTTTAGAATTAACTGTTAATTCTTCCTGAATAAGATCAGCCTTTAAATGTTCACCGATGAGAAATCGTCCATATCCGGTAGTTCCAATAGCCTGAATATCAGATCTCCTGATACCGGCTTCTTTGAGTGCGGTTTCAATTACCCCTTCAGCACTTTTCAGTACTTCAGTTGTCGGCTGCCATCCGGTTCCAATAATTTCATTATCCTGCATAATGACTGCTTTAGTCGTTGAGGAACCAGAATCGACACCCATTGTAATGCCAACCTGTTTTTCTCTTGCAAGAAGTGCACGACGCCTTGCAATAGTTGTCAGAGCTTCCATCCTTGTAAGGAGCGTCCCTGAGTTGGTTCTCTCTGTAAATGAATAACTAACTACAGGCAGAGGAGAGTTTTCGTGTATATACCGCCGGAGTTCATTTCTGACAATTGCAGCTTCAGAACATCTGAAACATGTGGCAATAAAGACACCGTCAGCTTCCACATCACCGGTTGCAAGTGCAACAGCTCTTGCAATCGCAAGCTTTAGATCCCCTGATCTTACATCTAATCCAAAATCCTTGAAATTTCGTCGAATATCTGCATACGTTAGATCAGGGAAGAAGACTTCAGCTCCAACCGCTTCAGCCGCCGTATAAATTTCATTCTGAACACCACTATATTCCGGTCCACATGAAAGTTGTGCAATTCGAACTTTTTCTTCACTCATAAGCAACCTCTTCCACTGCCATCTCCACGGCCACCACAACCACAGCCAGAACCATCACCTGAACAATTCCCTGAATAATTACCAGAATATGAACCGGGGTTAATATTAATCCTTGGTGAAGGAGGTTTAGAAGGACTTTCCCCAGATTCAAGATTTTTTAGAAAATCACGAATTGATCTTACAAATGCAATTCCTGACTCTTCATCTGTTGGGTAAATCAGTTCAAGCAATGGAACTCTTCGCTCTTTTATCATGAACTCAACAAGTTCATCAGTTCTTGCACATCCCATACATCCAAATGAAATATCCGCATTTTTAACAATAATTGCCGCCTCTGCATCCTCAATCAGAGGCCCAAAAAGGGACATCCGACCACGAACCCCAGAAGGAACCTCAACTGCTGCGAATTTCAACCCACGTTTAGGATCTTCAGGAGTCATCTGAAGCGGTGGAGAATCAACTCCTGCCGTTTGTATTCGATCTCTGATTGAAAGTGCAGTTCCAAGCGGTTTATGTCCAAAACGAGCGACAAGATCAGAAAGAATTAAACTTGTGGCCGGATAAATAAAAACTTTTGCCATTCAGGTTACCTCATTTATTACAGTATCAATTAATGCCTTGAGTTTCGTTGCATCAAAAAGTTCAGGTTCTTTTATTTCAGATTTTTCTGCCAACGAAGAAGCGTTTGTCAATTCTTCCTCACGAAGTTTTTCAAGCCCCATTCCAATCCATTTAATAAAACCCATCTCATATTCATGTCCAAAATAACCAGGACGTGCTCCACCAAGATTAGCACGACAACGCCGCCAGTCTCCAGGAGGAAAACCTCTGTCCTTTACGTAAATATGAGAATAATCGACCGAACGAAGATGATCTACAACAAGAGAAACATCCTTTTCACTGCCGGTCACCTGAAGCCCAAAACATGTCTCCTTTATCATTACATTCTTGGCAACCTCATGTGCACGGGCGGCCAAATCATCAGGTGTCGTCTTATATGACTCAACAAAGACATATTTTGTAACAGAGCCGTTGTATAATGATGGAGTATTAACAATCATCAAAAGACCTCCCTGAAATAAACCATATCACCATCATCAAGTCCCTCAAGAATTTCTGAATTAAACACAGACCCAATAATATTGGTACCTGTAAACTCTTCAGATGTCGGACCAAATTCTGAGCTTTCAACAGTTCTGACACCAACAGTTCCAACTCCTTTACATGAATCATTTGTCATTGCAAGCATATTCTTTGGAACATTATCCTTTGGAAGATTTTCAGGATTAACGTTTACTGTCTTTGGAATTGTTGCACTGAATAAAAATACTTCATCAAAGTTAAAGAGAAGAGGAATTGCACCAATATCATGATATTTTAGTCCTGTAGCCTCACGAAATATCCTGACTGTATCGGGAGCATTTATATAATCAAGCTTTATATCAAGAACCCTGATATATGGAACAGCAGTTACTGAAACAAAGCCTTTTGAGAGCACCTCAAGCGTTGTCGGAGGATTTTGCTCAATTACAACAGAATCAGGCATAGGTTCTCCAAGTTTTGTAGCATTCGCCACAGTTATCGCAATTCCTGCTGCTTTTGCTTTTTCTATAGAGGCAGCAACCGACATCCCGATTAAATCAAACTTTTCAGGAATTACCTCAACCTGTAATCTATCATTATTTTTTGCAATTTTTGCAAGTTCAAGCCCTGAAACCACCTGACCAACGGTTGTATGAGCAATACTTCGGGAAAGATCTTTGGTGTAAATGTATAAACTCCCTCGTTTCTTTCCCATAGTTCTCATGACAACTGCACCATCAGTTCTTGGAGTATTAACTTCAGGAGGAATAGTGGCTGGAGTTATATTATCACACCTGATATGAGTGCTAAGCCGCATATCAACAATAAATCTTTTTTTAAGAAGAGAAAGAAGCATAAACTCAACACTTTCTGCAGCTTCTACCGAAATATCCCTCCCTTTTCCATCAGAAGAATACCCGGCCGCTTCAATTGTAATGTGAGTTACAATCTGCATTCCATCTTCAACCGGAAGTTTTGTATCAGTTGTTGTAAACGCATCAGATGATTCATCAAAACTAATTACAGGCTCAATTGAGAGGATAGAATCAACTCTGGAAAAACGGTCAATAATACCGACACCAGACACAACTGTTCCAATTACTCCACCATCAAGAGGAGCTCCATGATCAGCCTTATGCGTCTTTTTGCAAAAAATTAAATATGACCTATTTTGATCATATCCCCCACAACCAAGCACAAGATCTCCACGGTTATAAATTCCTACATTTTTTGAAGGAGAAATTGAAGATGGAAACGGTCCAAAACTTGAAACCTGGGAATCCTGCCAGCCACACAATAAACCTTTCAGAGATTCAGGGGAGAACAGATCCTTTGCTAAAGGCGAGGTTTCAACAATGATATCACCAACAGTCGTTTTAAAAAGATATTGTTGTGTTTCGGTTTTACTGACAGTTAACGGCCTAATCACAGCAATACTTACATCATCAGGCTTATCAGGAATTAGATCAGAAATCCTGGTTCCATCAGGAACTTCCCTTTTTAATCCATCAAGATATATTCGTGGCATTTTTCCTCACAGTTTTCACCCATTATTCCTCTTCCATGGCATTTCGTTCTTCTTCCGTTACAAGCGCAAGGACTTCTTC